>CAOJHI010000067.1 GCA_948436005.1 uncultured Lachnospiraceae bacterium | reverse complement strand
TGGACAGCACAGAAAACACCAATGCACACGGAAATGCTACAAGCTGCGTTACAAGCAGCGCCAGAAGAAGGCCTGACGAATCAAGCCCCAGGGCGCTGCCATACGATGTGGCCATTTCAATAATTGTGTAAACTCCATCAATAAAAAAGAAAAATGCCAGAAGATACATAAATATATTTTTTTGTCCGCTGATGTCTTTCAGCGTTGCTCCCAGACGGCGGAAGCTGCTGCGGATTGGTTTTTTCGGCATTTCAATAAAATTCTTCTGCTCGTACGTCTTAAGAAGCGGAATGGTCACAACCAGCCACCACACAGCATTCAGTACAAATGCAATCGTCATGGCCATCCCCATCGTAATCCCTATTTTTTCATACATCAGTACAAAAACAAGCGAAATCACAAATGGAATACAGCTTCCGATATATCCCCAGGCATAACCGTTCGAGGATACCATATCCAGCCGTTCCGGATGCGTAATATCCACCAGCATGGAATCATAAAAAATAAGACTTGCATTGTAGCCAACTTTTGCGATTACAAACACTGCCAGAAATACCACCCAGGAAGTCGGCACGGACAGGGCCGCACAGCCAAGTACGCCTACCATCATACTGACCGTAAACAGCGGCTTTTTATAGTTCTGCGTATCGGCAACTGCTCCAAGCACAGGCCCAATCAGGGCCACAAGAATCGTGGCCACCGAAGCCGCGTACCCCCAGTAAGCCAGATAATCCACCTCTGAAATTCCGGCATTTCCTGCCAGAAAATTAAAATAAATCGGTATAATCGTTGACACAAGCAAGATAAAAGCTGAATTCCCCACATCATATAAAATCCAATACTTTTCCAGTTTCGTCATTTTTGCGTGATTCATAACTTCCTCCCATTCTCCCTTTGTGACATTTAATGGCATATGTCACTCAAACGTCCGGTCAAACCGTCCATCCAAGGCACACACACCGCTCAGCGCTGCATCAAAATTCTCCATCATCCGGACTGCCACCTCAATCGCTGTCTCATAATGCTTCATTAGTCCCTCATTGCTTGATGCACAGGACGGATTGTCGCAGCGCTGGAGCATCAGGCCTTTCATTTTCTCATATTGTCCAGCCAGCTTCATCAATGTGTTTATGACAAACTGCCCAAGAGCGCCCGGCCTTCTGAACAGCCGTTTGACGGTCCTGAAGTCCTTCAGAGACTGCTCCACAATCCTGGCAGTGATTCCTTTTGCATAAAACGGAGCAATTGCCTGCGCCGTTTCGCTGCCTGTCGGAATAAGATCTGCCAGAGGATAAGAAACACCATCCCCTCCGTCCATACGAATCAGTTTCTTTTCAAACTCCTCCTCAATTTCCAGATGCTGCACACCGGTTTCATCTATCATCTGTTCCACATAAGGATGACACTCACTGTCAAGAATAAAATGACAAATAAAACCAAGCAGATACGCATATTCCCTGCTGTCACGTCCTTTATGGCGAACCACTTTTCCCGCATGTTCGAAAAACGGAAGCGCCGAAGTGCCATGCAGATGCACTCCATAACGATTTACCGGATTGTGCCCCCATGGACGGTAAAAGAAAAACAAATCCGGTCCCTGCAAACCAATCTGATACTGCGGATAATATTTTTCGATAATTTCTTTTAAATCCTCTTTTACCAGTTTCGAAACTTCTGCCCCAAAACGGTTATGTGCGTAAATTGCAGGCATACAAAACCCTCACTTTTTTATTTTAGTATATCACTACTATAAAAGTATATTCGGAAAATGTAAATAGAAAAGCCCGGGCATTTTATATTTTATGCCCGGGTCCCTCCCATCACTCCATCAGATACAGATTCATACTCTGCATAATTCTATTAACCGCGTCTTCCTCACTGATCAGACCTCCGATACAATTCTGAATCTCCCCCAGAACAACCTCCTGCTGCACAAGCTGCGTATCAGCACAACTGGTAAGTCCTGCAGCCATTTCGGAAAACTGCTCCAGTTCCTCCTGTGTCGGCCAGGAAAAAGTAATACGCAATATTTCATCAGAGCCTTCATAGCTGGAACTGTAAGTAGGGCCATCCTCCTCTCCCCATTTTGCATCATATAAAACAGAAGAAAAGGCGGCTGCATTAACCGAAAATCCCGGACCGTCGTTTTGTATTCCTGCCTCTTTTGACAACAGATATTTCACAAATGCAAGTGATGCCTCCTGCTCCTTTGATGCAGCTGATACGCCAAGCGTGGCAACTGGCTGAAATACACCGTCACTCTGACCTGCATACGCCTTCATTTCACACGCTTCCTTCTGACGGCAAATCGAAGAAATACCGGAAAGTGTATCTATGGAATACACGGTACCAGTGCAAAGCCGCGCTGCATGGCCGTTTATATCCTTTTCCAGCAGACCCATATAATAAAAACCAAGGTCCTTCAGCTCAAAGCTCTCCTCTTGATTCAGATTTTTCATCTCTGTGCGGTAGATATCTATCCATTCCAGAGTTTCCGGCAATACATTTTCCCGCATTTCTGAATAAATTCCTTTCATCACATGGATAAACTCACTTAATTTTTCCTGATTCATTGCACCGTTTTCCTCTTTCCAGCTCACAGCACTGGCCGAATAAAGAATATCCGGAAGCAGAAGAATATTTGTAATACTCAGAAGATCCTCCTTTTGGATCTCTGCCAGAGATGCCAGATCAGAAAGCTGCGAGACAAACTCCGTCTCTCCAAACGCAACAGGAACGCCAAAACGGGAAGGCACCGCTGGAATTGTATCCTCTGTCTGATACGTATACGCAATGTTTTCGAGCAGCCCATCTTCTGCCTTTACTTCCTCCAAAACCCCGGTGAGATCAGTCAGAACTCCCTTCTTAGCATACGATTCTACCGGCATTCCATCCAGAATCAGGATATCCGGCCCGCCACCTGAGAGAATTTCTGTGTTCAGTGTACGCAGTGCATCCGAAGCGGTCATCCCATCTGTACCGCTCATTCCCACTTCATATTTTACAAAGATATCCGGACACTCCTTCTGAAACAAAACAATCATCTGGCGAATCCCTTCATCCTCTTCCAGTGAATAAACCGTCAGTGCTTTTTCCGGCTCACTGGAAATATCCGGGTCATATGCAAACTTCATCAGTTTCTGCATTCCATCCGCATCAGTATAGATCACATAAAAATTCTGATCAGCAATTTCCATGGCCACCAGAGATCTGCTCGGATCAGATAAGGCATTCAGGGAACCATCCACAATCTGTTCCATCACGCCGCCGCCCATCACATGAGAAAAAATCCCTTCTGATGTGCAGTAGTACAATCTCCCCTCCTCATCCTCTGTAGAAAGAATCGGAAAGCCATTGGAAGAAGTAATCTCATAACTCGCGCCTCCGGCAAACAGGGCCCCTTCCAGCGCGTCGTCCCGTGTAATCGGCTCTCCGCTTGCCACATCAATTCTCTGCACACCACTATCCATCAGAAGAAGCGCTTCACCTCCGCACACAGCAATCATATCCGCCCCATTGCCAAGCAGGTTCCTATTTTCTCCATTCTCACGGTTTACAGAATACACCTCGCCCTTCCCTGACATCCAAACCAGCGAACCATCGCGCAAAAACTTCAGCTGTCCAAACTTCGGTGATTCCTCTTCCGTGCGCACCGCATTCCCCTGTGCATCAAATGAAACAAAATAATACGACTCTTCGCTGCTTCCAAGATTCCCCATTGCAAGCCCGGCGCCCCCGCCATCCGCACACAGTACCGCTCCTGTAAAATACAAATTCCCATACTCTTCCGGAAGCGAAGCTGAAAGCTCCCAGCTGTCACCGCCGTCTGCGCTGTCCCATACCGATACTCCGCTTTCCTCATCTGCCCCCAGAATGCGAAGCCTCCCATCCTCCATTCTCACAATATCATAAAGCCGCAAACACCCCTGTACCTCAGGCAAACTCACATCTGTCTCCAGATATCTCCCCGAGGCCCCGGTCTGTTCTGCCCCCAAAGGCTCCAGCACCCCCGCCGCAAGCCCCAAAACCACCCCTCCGGCCACCAGCCATTTTCTTCCTATCCCCATTCCTTTCCGTAACCAGCCTCTCTTTACCATTCCCTTCAACCTCCCTGTCCGTCTCCTATCACTGCCCAAAATCTCAAAACTTTCTAACCTCACAGATATTAAACTACCAACGTTCACTTAAAGTATCCATAATTCAAAATCCCTTTTCCAACCCCACCCTCTCTAACAACCCTTCCAATCAAACACAACTCTAAACTCAACTCTAGGCGCTCAAACACCCTGTTTACGAATCAAACTGTAAACTCCTTTCGTAAACAGCCCCGGGGAAACCTGCACAAAATAAGGGGTGACTTGTTTGCCTCGGAACCCCGTTTTTGTGCAGGTTTCCCCGGGGCGTCCGGACTTTCCAAAATCCTAGTCCTCCCGCTCCCATGACCTTTGCAGCACCAGTATCAGCACAAGAACCACCGCCGCATTGATCACCGCTGCCGCTGAGATCTTGTCAAACGACAGCTCGCGGAACCAGTTATTATACAGATGCTGGAGCAAATACATACTCTGGTGGGGATAATCCCCGGCCACCAGCCATGCCTCCCGGAATACCTTAAAAGAATTCAAAAATGAAAGCACTGTTATCGTATACAGGGACGGCAGAAGATTCGGCAGCGTAATGCTTCGGAAACACCGCAATTCCCCGGCTCCGTCCACCCTTGCTGCCTCATATATCTCATTCGGAATTCCGGCAAGCCCTGCCATCCAAAGAATCATATCGTACCCGATATTCTTCCATAGGTAACTGATCACCAGCACCAGAAACGCCGCGTCGCTCGTCATCCATGCAATCTTCGCATGGCCCGTTTCTTCAATCAATCCATTAATCAGACCATTAGAATGAAACAGAACCTTCCAGACCAGCACCACCGAAGCTGCCGGGACTGCCACGGGAATAAGGAACCCACTCTTCAGTGTATTTTTCGCAAATCTCAGCCGTTGTAAAAAAACTGCCAGAAGCAGAGATACGGCTACCAGAAGTGGAATACAGATCAATGTAAACTTCAGCGTATTTCCTGCTGCCATCCGAAATGCTGTATTCGAAAACACTTCCCTATAATTTTTAATCCCTACCCAGTCTAACGTAATCGCACTTTGAAATGACCGCTTCACCACTTCGATAAACGGCAGCAGAGTAAAAAATAAAACTCCCAGAAATCCTGGCAGGAGAAAACAGACTCCCGCCAGATTTCTTCCGAAAATACGTTTCCAGGTACGTTTTGAGGCCATTCCTTTTCGTCCCACTTTTTTTCGTTCTGATTGCTTTTTTTCGTTCGGCTTTTTCTCCTGTCTGCCCTCTGCCGTCCGTTTCCGTGTCAGCATGACTGCTCATCCTTTTCTTTTCCTGTATTATTCTGCAAGATACAGGTTCATTTTCTGCATAATCGTATTGATTGCCTCATCCTCTCCAATCTCGCCGCTTATGCAGCGTTCCAGCTCCCCGATAATTACGTCATGCTGCACGCGTTCAAGGTCTGCCGCAACGCTGACCTGTTTTGCCATCTCATATAAAGCATCCAGCTCCTCCTGGGACGGCCAGATATAAGTCAGCTCAACATCCACTATCATTCCGTCTTCATCAATTTCACTGCTCCATATCGTATAGCCACCCTCATCGGCAATTCCATACGTATTCGTATAAATTTCTTCTTCCAATGCCTTTACATTCACGGAGAAACCGGTGTTCCGGTTCTGCATCTGGCCTTCATACGAGAGCATATACTGCACAAAATCTCTTGCACTTTCCTGCTCCTTTGCCGTATTCAATATGCCCATCACACAATGCGGAATAAATACATCGGACTGCTGTGTGAAAAGCAAGTTTGTCTTGCAGGCCCCTGTCTTCTGATTTACAGAACACAGACCCGCATAAGCCATAGTACTGTTTAAAGAGCCAAGCTTCACTTTTGTATCTGAAAGCAGGCTGATAATTCCCATGGAAATATCATCTGCCCCAACACTGGAATAGGTATCCATCATCAGCCAGTTTGCATATAACCCATTCTGATATCCTTCTATCTTTTCCAGCGTTTTTTCAGACGCATTCTCCCTGTACGCCCGTACAATCGTATTTACGCCTCTGATAAACTCAGAAAGCTTTTCCTGATTAATCGTACGGTCTTCATTTTTCCAGCTTCCTGCACAGTTCCGGTACAGAATTTCGCCCATACTCACAACGTCGTACGTAGCCAGTACACCTGCCTGTGCTGCCAGATCTGCAAGAGAATCAAACCCATCAACAGAAGCGATCATTTCCGGATCACCTGCTGCTACCAGCATACCGAACTTTGCCGGAACAACCGGAAGCATTCCATCTGATTCATATACCCTTGCCACGTTTTCCAGAATTCCTTCACTGCCCTGGATTTCCGATACAATGTCACTCAGATCTGTCAAAAGGCCCTGTCTGACATATGTATCGACAGACATCTCGTCAAGAATCAGCACATCCGGGCCGTTTCCAGCCAGAATATCTGTGTTCAGTGTCCGCAGTGCGTCCGAAGCCGTCACGCCGTCGTCTCCTGTCATTCCAATTTTATAATTCACATACACATCCGGATATTTTTTCTGAAACAGCACTGCTGCCTGACGCACTGCATCACTCTCGCGCAGTGAATACACATTCAGTTCCTTCTGCGGCGTACTCGGTACATCCGCATCATATTCATAACGCAGCAGCTGCGTCTTTGCCCCATTTGCTACAGCTACATAAAAATTCTGATTCAAAACTGCCATTCCAAGGAACAGCACATTCGGGTCCGAAAAGGAACCGAGTTTGCCGTCCACCACCTGCTCTACAACACTGCCGCCCATCATATGCGAAAAAATTCCGCTGCGGGTGCTGTAACACAGCCTGCCCTCTTCATCTTCCGTCATGACGATCGACGCCCCAAGCGTAGTCGCCATCATATAACTGCCGCCCTGTGCATACAGCGCTTCATCCAGTGCATCATCCCGCACGATCGGTTCCCCGGTCGTCATATCATACCTGAGCAGCTCAGATTCTCCCAGAAGAAGTGCTTCATTTCCACAAGTACCGATCATATCGACGGTTCCCGATGTAATCGTACTGTTCACCGCTCCCGTTACCGCATCCAGAACACTGACTCCGCTGTTATAAGAAAGGCCGAGAAGCTGACCCTGTCCGGAAAAACGAAGAATCATGCCGATTCCGTCATCCATAGGCGTTTTCTGTGTATTTCCCTCCGCATCAAACGACACAAAGCTGCAGTTTAAATCAGCCTCTGATTGTGCCGCTCCATCCTCCGGCCCTTCCAGCAAAATACCGGCACCTCCTCCAACCGGATTTAAAATCATACTTAAAAAATAATCATCTCCACTTACATTTAAAAGCTCTGCGCCTTTTTCCCAGGTCACACCTCCGTCGCCACTGTCATATACTGCATACCCGTCCGCATCCGTTCCAACGATCCGAAGGCTGCCCTCATTTGTGCGCACAATATCCCTGATAAAAAACTCTTCCGGAAGCTCCACCTCTGTTTCCAGGTAACGCCCCATCGCAGCCTCCTCTTCCTGCGCCACCACCGGCATCCCCGGCCACAAATTCGCCAGCACACAAACGCAAGCCGTAACTCTACAAATTCCTTTCCTGAAATGTCCCAAAATCCGCTTCATAATATTCCTCCTCATTATTTTCTGTTGACCACACATCACCCAATCCCCCATTTGCCACAGCCAAATGCAAAACACTACCCGAAATCAGACCCTTGGAAAAGGATACAAAATAAGGGGTGACTACTTTGCCGGAACCCCGTTTTTGTATCCTTTTCCAAGGGTCGTCCGGTTTTACACCTCCTATGGCACACAAACCTTCCGGCTGCACTGTACCAGCCTAACACTCATTCCTCTAAAAATTATCTAATTTTGAAATGAATTTTAGAGGAATTATAGAGTTTTTTCTTCTATTTTATATGATATAGTTAAGAAAAGAATTGACAAAAATAAAAATCAGGTGAAATAATTATGCGCATACTGTTAATTGAAGACGATCTCGCCCTCTGCCGTTCTTTGAGCCTGATGCTCCAACAGGAAGGATTTTCTGTCACTGTTTCAAACGACGGCGAAGAAGGACTTTTTTATATACTGGAAAATGCACACGACCTGGTGCTGTTAGACCGGATGCTGCCCGAACTCGATGGGCTTGAGGTGCTGCGCCAAGCGCGAAAAAAGCACATCACTGTGCCCATCATTTTCCTGACCGCTCTCGGCACTTTAAATGAACGTATTACAGGTCTGGACTGCGGTGCAGATGACTATATCGTAAAACCGTTTGCTTTTGAAGAGCTGATGGCCCGCATTCGCTGTATCTGCCGCAGGCCGCAGCGTCTGACGGAACTAAATTGCCTTTCCTTCGGAGATCTGGTCTACGACCCGGAGCAGAACCTGCTTTCCTGCGGTGAAAAAAGCTGTACCCTGTCCAGGCGTGAGGGCGACCTTCTGTCTCTTTTTCTGAAAAATACCGGACAGACGCTGCCGCGCTCTGCCATTTTGCTGCGCGTCTGGGGACCGGATTCAGAAATTGAGGACGGCAATCTTGACAACTACATTCACTTTCTGCGCCGCCGTCTGAAATCCATTGAAACCAGCGTACAGCTGAAAACCGTTCGCGGCGTAGGATACTGCCTTACGACTACACAAGGAGCCTGACATGTTTTCGAAACTTCACTTGCAGCTGACTGCATTATGTATTTCCATTACCGGCCTGATTCTCGCTGTCCTTACCACAGTCTGCCTTTTTATTTCCGAATCCGGGATTCGCAACGCCGAGGACTCGTCCTTTGAGTCAAACCTGAATGTTATGTACCAGAATCTTGAGCAGCAGGTTTCTCTGTCCCATAACTGGATTCGCCAGATGGAATACAATTATCACGTCTCCTTGCAGATATTTGATAACGGCACCCCGCTTTTCTTTCAGTCTCTGGACCAGTCAGATATTCCGGATTCCCTCTGGGAACAGGCCAGAGAAAAGGCAGTTACTGATTACGGCATCAATCTCAGGGAACCTGCTACTGTGGGCGTCCTGGCGCAGCACAGAGAATTTACCATCAAAGATAAAAATAAGGAGGCTTATTCAGCCTCCGTTGCCCTGCTGCCCCGCTCCGGCGGAAGCATCGGCGTTATCATCCTTCATCCGCTATCTGCCATGAACCAGCGGATTCTGCGGCAGAGAATCGCGTTTCTCGCCGCTGATCTGGCCGCGCTTGTCCTGCTCGGAATTTTTTACTGGCTTTTTACAGCCCGTATGATACGGCCGCTCCGTGAAAATCAGAAAAAGCAAGTACAGTTTGTCGCATCTGCCTCCCATGAGCTGCGTTCCCCGCTTACTGTCATACTCAGCAACGTGGCAGCAGTAAAAAACGGCATCCTGCCAAATGACCATCAGTTTTTAAATACCATTTATTCGGAAGGAAACCGGATGTCCCGCCTGATCACGGATATGCTGCAGCTCGCCAGCGCGGACAACCATACCTGGAGCATGCAGCCTTGTCTCGTGGAACTGGATACACTGCTGCTCGAAACCTGGGAAAACTTTGAATCCATGGCAGCTACCAGGCAGCTGCGCTGGGAAATCACGCTACCCGAAGACGCAGTTCCCCGCTGTACCTGTGACCCGCAGCGAATCCGCCAGCTTCTGTCGATTCTCATTGATAATGCATTCTGTTATACCCCGGAGGGCGGTACTGTGCGCCTGTCCCTGTCCGAAAATGGCCCGGACGCCCGCGCAGCAGGCTTTTGTATTTCCGTCAGCGACAATGGCCCCGGTATTCCGGACAATCAAAAAGGCGCTGTCTTTGAACGGTTCCAGCGCCTTGACGCCTCCCGGCGTGATAAATCGCATTTTGGCCTTGGCCTGTGTATTGCAAAAGAAATCGCGGTTTTACATAAGGGACGTCTTCTGCTTTCTGATACCCCGGGCGGCGGGGCTACCTTTACGCTTGTGCTGCCAAAAGGATAAATTTACAAGCCCCTTTTATTGCTCCATACAAATATCCGGCCTGTTTTTTGAGGAAACGCTGATTAAGTCATTGTTCCCCTAACTGCTCCTTAACCTCCATCACGCTCATGTACGCCGGTCGGATAATTTTGCCCATGCAGATCTGCTCTTCAATGCGGTGTGCACTCCAGCCCACGATACGGGCAATCGCAAAAATCGGCGTGTATAATTCCACCGGAATCCCGAGCATCTGATACACAAACCCGCTGTAAAAGTCAACATTCGGGCTCACGCCCTTGAAAATTTTGCGCTGTTTTGCAATCAGCTTCGGCGCAATTTCTTCAATATTATTGTACAGAGCCATATCGACCTCGCGGTGCTTTTCAACTGCGAGCATTTCCACGAACTTTTTGAAAATGCGCTCTCTCGGATCAGACAGCGAATATACGGCATGTCCCATTCCATAAATGAGCCCCTTCCCGTCAAATGCCTCGCCGGCCAACAGCTTTGCAAGATAATGCTCAATCTCATCCTTATCTTCAAAATCACGGACATTTGTCCTGATATCTTCCATCATTTCCATGACCTTAATATTCGCACCGCCGTGCTTTGGCCCCTTCAGCGAGGACATCGCAGCTGCAATCGCAGAATACGTATCTGTCCCGGAGGATGTGACAACGCGCGTCGTGAACGTCGAATTGTTACCGCCTCCGTGCTCCATATGCAGCATCAGCGCCGTATCGAGCACCTTTGCTTCCAATTTTGAATACTGTCTGTCCGCGCGCAGCATAAGCAGAATATTTTCTGCTGTGGACAGGTCATGATCGGGCCGGTGAATATACATACTGTCATTCTGCTCATAATGATTATACGCATGATACCCGTACACGGCCAGCATCGGAAACGTACTGATCAGCTGAATGCACTGGCGCAGGCTGTTTCCAAGCTCCGTATCGGTTGCACGGTTGTCGTACGAAGCAAGCGTCAGAATACTTCTCGTCATAGAATTCATAATATCGCTGCTCGGCGCCTTCATAATCACATCTCTCGTAAAGTTCGTCGGAAGATGACACGCCTCCGCCAGTATTTTTTTGAACTCAAACAGCTCCTGGTGATTCGGCTTTTCCCCGAACAGCAGCAGGTATGCCGTGGCTTCAAATCCGAAGCTGTCTGCATCCAGCTCCTGCACCAGACTCTCAATCGGATATCCCCGGTACCAGAGCCGTCCGTCGCATGGTGTCTTTACGCCGTCTTTCATCTCAAACGATTCAATCCTGGAAATATTGGTAAGTCCCGTCAGAACGCCCTTTCCGTTTTTGTCACGAAGCCCGCGGTACACGCCGTAATCCTGGTAAAGCTGGTCCGAAATCGTATCATTCTTCTGACATATTTCTTTCTGTCTCGCCGCGTAGTCCGTCATTTTCTCTTCATAATTCATTCGCATCTGCCTCCTTTGATTCCTGCGCAGATCGGATGCGCATTCCATATTCTGCGTCATCTTTACCGCTACCTCATACAACACACGTCTCTCCTCCTGCGTGATCCCGTCAAAAACCACAGCAGTCATGTCCTCCCACATTTTTTCAATGGAGCGGACAATCTCTTCTGCCTGCGCAGTCAGCACAAAATGTACACTGCGCCGGTCCTTTTCATCCGGAACAAACGCAAGCAGCCCAAGACCGGCCAGATGCTCTGCTGACTGGGAAATATGTCCTTTCGTCAGCTTGTACGCCTGCCGGATCTCCTTTGACGTATTGCTTCCCCCGAAGCGGTGAAGATAATACAGAATCTCCACATCAATCTTCCGCAAACCATACTGTTCCCGAAATACGGCAGCTCTGCTCTCCAGAAGCTGCTTGTACTCTCTTCCATGAAGCAATACCTCAATCGGCCCTTCCATCGTTTCCTCCCGGATTGCTGCATAACAGGATTGAAAATACTTCCCCTGCTACGCAGCAATATTTGTTTAATTTTAAACAATATACAAGAGGATACCATAAAGGAGGCAAATCTGCAAGTAGATTCTTTTCTTCTGTATTCCAGTTTCTGTATTCCGATGTAAAAAATATACCAATGTTAAAATATTCCAATTCTAATATATTTTGATTCTAAATTGTTCTAATTCGAATATATTTTGATTCTAAATTGTTCCAATTCCAATATATTTCGATTCTAAAATATTCCAATAACAAAATATTTCAACGCCAAAATATGCTGAGACCAGTACTTACATCTCGTGCTCCGAAACCTGAGTTCCCTGCGCATCAATAAAATAATCGCTCCAGTATACAAGCTCTGAAACAGGAACCAGCTCATACCCCTGCTCCTGAAGCCGCCAGATCACAGTTTCCAGCGCCTGCGCCGTATAATTTGCATCACTGTGCATGCGAAGGATGGAGCCTGCACAGAGCTGCGGATCTTCTGTTGCTTTCCGGATAATTGATTCGATTCCGTAATCCTTCCAGTCCTCTGTATCCACGTTCCATTCTATGGGAAGATACCCGCTCTGCCTGACCGTTCCAAGCAGTTCTCCGTCATAGTCCCCGTACGGCGCCCGGAATACCTTCATCTCCTTACCGGTCAGCTGCTGCACGCTGCTGTGCACCTGCTGCAGCTCTGCCTGAATCTCGGCTCTGGAAAGCTCGCCCATATCCCTGTGGTTCTGGCTGCGGTTCCCCAGCTCATGCCCCCTTGCCGCTATTTCCTTCACATATTCCGGATAATGGTCCACCCAGTCACCTGTCACAAAAAACGTGGCCTTTACTCCGTATT
>CAOJHI010000066.1 GCA_948436005.1 uncultured Lachnospiraceae bacterium | reverse complement strand
TGCTCTTCCGATCTGAGGGGAAATTATTACCATGAAGGATCTGATCATAGAATCCTCCATTGCCTCACACCAGGAGACGATTATGAATGATTTTAACTTCCATTTTATACAGATTACAAACTCGTACAAGACGCGTGCCAATACACTGTCCTTCTCTCTCCCCTGCTCTGTTGTTTTGAAATACAATCCTTCGATGAAAGTGGGGATTTAACGTATGTCTACTATAAAAATACTGTTTGATTCTGAAAACAGACCGCTCGAACCAACGATCATTCTTGCAGATAAAAGCGGAAAAAAAATCGCACAATTAAAAAATATCTTTGATTTGTTTATTTCTGACAGCTTTTCAAGCGCAGCAGAATTCACATTCAAGGTATCAAAACAAGATAATTTAAAAACATATGACGCCGTATGGGACAAAATTACTGACTTCAAACTTATTTACTGCCCTGAATGGGACTCCTGGTTTGAAATTAAAGTAGAACTAACTGACGGAACAGATATTATCAAAAGCATTACTGCCACTGCCCTGTGCGAGTCTGAATTGTCACAAATACTTATCTTTGGCACGGAAATCAATACGGAAAATGACATTGCCAGGGATGACTATGAAGCCCCAACCATAATTTATGACAGTGAAAACCCAGACACGTCGCTACTCAACAGGATTATGGAAAAAGCCCCGCATTATACCATTGCACATGTGGACAGAACCATCGCAGGACTTCAAAGGATTTTTTCATTTGATAATAAATCGTTGAAAGATGTTTTCGATGAAATCGCCGAAGAAATACATGCCCTTGTCATTTATGGGAACGGAAACTCTCCTGAAACAAATAAACCTGCACGCACTGTCTCTTTGTATGACCTCGAACAAACCTGCCGTTCATGTGGATACCGGGGCGAATTTATTGACAAGTGCCCTGAATGCGGGGGGATGGACATTCAATACGGTTATGGTAAAGATACCACAATCTTTATAACAAAAGATAACCTGACTGACGAAGTAATCTTTTCAACGGATACGGATTCTGTAAAAAACTGTTTCAAACTTGAAGCAGGCGACGATCTTATGACATCTGTGGTCAGAAGCTGCAACCCGAACGGCTCTTCTTACTTATGGTATCTGTCTGATTGTATGAAGGATGATATGCCAAAAGAACTTGTAGAAAAAATTAATGCATATAATTCCCAATGTGGATTCTATAAAAACAACTATATTGCCAATATAGAAACAGACGCTGCAAGCGGGTATAATATGCTGATCCAAAAATACAAGACGCACCGTGGTTCGCTGGAGGAACTGCCACAGGCAGTATCTGGATATTCCAATATCATCCGCGCACTCTATGAGGCAATTGATTTTAAACTCTATTTAACAAACTCACTGATGCCAGATATTGAGATGGCCAGTACTTCAGCTGCCCTTGAAGCAAAAAAGCTTGCTGAACAATTCTTTCCTTCTGTAGCTGTTTCCAGTACCGTAACTGTTTCGTCTGCTACCGCTGACAGCAACATACTGGCCGCAGCAAAAGTTTTGACCGACAGCCAGTATCAATTAAAAATTAAAAACTCTTCCTTTAATAAACAGGCATTAATTTGGCATGGTTGTTTCACGGTTACCAATTATTCCGACGAAAATGACACAGCGGATACTGCGCAGATTACTGTAAGCATTTCTGATAACTACGAACAGTTTGTTCGACAAAAGTTAGATAAGAAATTATATGACGGAAATTCAGAAGACTTCAGCATCTCTGAATTATTTAAAAAAGAAATTATTCAACATGAAAACGGTTTTTCAGGAGATTTCCCAGATGCGCTTACGTTATATAGTTTGTCTTCATTGATGTCAATCTGTGATTGCTGTCAATCTTGCATTGACGTCCTTATTGAGCTTGGCGTCGGAGACAAAGCCATATGGAATAACTCTGACACCGATTTATTCGAAGAATTCTACCAGGATTATTTAAACAGGCTGAGCGCAATTAACGCTGAAATCTCTGTCCGCGAAGAAGAAATTAATAAAATTAGCGCCCTTTATGATATATTAGAATCTGAAAAAGAACGCATTCAACAAGAATTGGATTTTGAAACATACCTTGGCGAAGACCTGTGGAAAATATTTTGCAGCTACCGCAGAGACGATCTGTATCAAAACACAAATTATATTTCAGACGGGTTAAACAATGCCGACCTCATCCATAATGCTTTAGAATTTATATCTACTGCTGAAAAAGAAATTTATAAATCTGCCACACTTCAGCATAGCATTTCGTCTACGCTTAAAAATCTGCTTGTCATTCAAAAGTTTCGCAAAATCGTTGACTACTTCCAGGTCGGAAATTGGATCCGCATTTTAGTAGACGGTTCCCTTTACAAACTACGTTTGCTGGAATACGAAATTGATTATAACAATCTTGATACAATTAACGTTGAATTTTCTGATGTAGTTAAAATTAAAACTGGGATCTCTGACCTAAAAAGCGTCCTGGCACAGAATTCTTCCATGGCGACCTCGTATAATTCTGTAAAAAGACAGGCTTCAAAGGGAAACGACGTATATGATACTCTAAACAATTGGTCTGCAAGCGGGTTAGACGCAACACTGGTGAAGATCACAAACAATTCTGATAATCAGGATATTGTATTTGACACACATGGGTTGTTATTTCGAAAGTATGACGACGTTACAGAAGACTACCAGCCTGTCCAGATAAAAATTATTAATTCCACCATCGCGATAACAAACGACAACTGGCAGACAATCAAGACGGCGATCGGAAATATTCTGTACCGCGACCCGGCGACCGGAGAGCTGACAGAAGCATATGGGGTTAACGCTGATATTATAACCGGAAGGATGATTATAGGTGAAAACCTTTGTTTGTCAAATCTTTCCGGGACATTAAAATTTGACAATTCCGGGTTTACTGTAACAAGCCCCGGTAAAACCAAAACTTTTTCGATCACAAACGACGGGGACGTTTATATCTCTGGGACGGTAAGCGCATCAGATGGAAATATCGCCGGATGGACCGTTGATAACGACTCCATCTATAAAGAAAACGCCGGTATGAGTTCTAACCCAGATAAGTATGCATTTTGGGCTGGGGGGACAGGTTCTGGAACAAATACAAAATTCAGGGTAACGCACAGTGGAAGCCTGTTTGCGAATGACGTAGAACTCACTGGAACTATTACCGCTACAAGGGGAAAGATTGCAAACTTTACAATAAACGGCGGTTATCTTACAAATGGGCTGATGCCCGGCAGTCCCGGAAGCTGTGGAATCAGCTGCGGCAGCGCTCTCGGCGGTTCTGACGATTGGGTTTTCTGGGCTGGCAACGGTACGTACCGCGTTAACAAGGACGGAAAAGCCTGGATGACGGACACAAGCATAAAGGGTGGTATTGATGCAACAACGTTGAATGTAAAAGAAGCAATTAATATTTATACCTCAGGGACACAAGGAGATGATTTAAGACAAGCTATTAGGTGGTTTAGCTCAGATATTGCATGTTTGGAAATTGGAGCAGATTTTGAGCAAGTACATATATATGGGTATTCTTGGTTTCAAAATGATATTTATGCTTTAAAAAACTTTTTTTGTTATGGAAATATAGGATGTGACCAAAGTATAACTTGTCAAAAACTTACTTGTCTTGATTCTATAACATCGTTTAAAACTATATGTACACAAGAAAAATTTGCGTTTTCTGGAGATGCAACTCTTCAGAAACAGATTTACTGTATATGGGCTGACGGAAGCAACCATAACCTTATAGCTGTTAATAACGGACTTGATTTTTACTTTGGGTGGAACGGGTCGTCCGATTACCAGACACGATGTATTCTGCGAGGGCAGACAGTGCTGCTTAAAACAACCTCCGGCAGCGCCGTAACGTCTGACGAGAGGCTGAAAAACAGTTTCAAGCCGCTTGACGAATTCGACGACGTCTTTATGAGTATTGAACCATGCGCATTTAAATACAATGACGGAGTCTCTGGCAGATACCATTTCGGTGCAAAAGCCCAGCAGATCCGGGAGGCTTTTCTGTCACACGGATATACAACGCAGGATTTTGGCGGATTAGTGCAGACAACCGATGACCCGGAAAGTGAGGATTACTGCGGCGTAACTGACCCGTGGAGCCTCATCTACACAGAATTTACCATGTGGAACACACACATGATTCAGAAATGTATGGCTGAAAATGCCACTCTTCGTACTCAGAACCAGCGACTCAGTGAAAGACTGGATGCTCTGGAACAGGCTGTAAATAATTCTGGCAACTCATGACAAAACATTCAAACAATGGAGGACGGAAATGGAAAACAAAACAATCAACAAGCCGCTCACCGTAGCACGCGAAGAACTGGTTACCGGACTGACAAATCTGATCAATCATTCCAATTTACCACCGATCCTGATTGAACCAATACTGGCCAGCCTATATGCCCAGGTGCAGCAGGTTCTTGCCCAGCAATATGCATCCGAAAAAGCACAGTATGAAAAAGAGCTGGCTGAAACCGAAAACTGCGAAGCAGACAAAGAATAGGGTGATTTTACGTATGTGGTATATGACGGAAAAAAAGTATAATGAAAAGATGCTCGACCTTCAAATCAGGAACCGGCAGATTGAAATACGGCAGAATCTCAAAGTTGAAAAAAACAAATACCGGAAACCTTTCAAATTGCCGCCAACAAGCAAATTAGTGCTGTTGGCGGCAATTTTACTTTGTCTCGAAATTATTGTTTTCTGCGAGTACGCAATGCTCCATTCCGGGGACATGCGCGCCATGTATGTACTGACAGGACTGCCGGTGGCTTTAGCACTTGTGATTTGGGGGTATTATGGTAAGGCCAAAGCGGAAAATACGGTTGGGGGGATTGTGTATGAGGCGGTAATGAGGGAGGGGAGGGGGGCTGAATAACAGAGGGCGTCTGAATAACAGGGGACGCCCGAGGCGGGCAACACAAAAACGGGGTTCCGAACAAACAAGTCACCCCTTATTTTGTGTTGCCCGCCTCGGGCTGACTTTGTATAAGCGGATACGTTTACTAAATTTAAAAATGGCGTTCGAAAGGAAACCGCACATTTCTCACTTCGTGGGCTTCCCCTTGGCGCTAATCTTTATAAATGGCCGAATCTAATAGATATACAAAATACCGCTCTAAAGAAAACAAAGTATTTTCTGTGTATTCTGCTCCTGGAGCTGATTTTGTATAAATAAGTGAAACCTGATAAATGCGTGAAATGGAGGTACGTATAAATATGTTAAATGGAATTCAGAATTTTTTACAGCTGATCAATGCTAATTGGACTACGATTCTGGTCATTCTGGGGCTTTGTGTTGGGATGGTTCAAAAGATACAGGATTACTGGGCAAAATCGGATGAGGAAAAAATTGAGATTGCAAAAGCCCAGATAAAAGAGACGCTGCTTACATTGGTTTCTGATGCTGAGATGGATTATGGGGAATGGAATAAAACCGGAAGTATCAAACGGTCTCAGGTCATAAATGAACTGTTTGACAAATATCCCGTTCTCTCCAGAGCGCTCAATCAGAAAGAACTCATTCAGTGGATGGATCATGAAATTGATGGCTCTTTACAGACTCTTAGGGGCATCATTGACAAACAGTTAAACTGACGGCTTTATATTTTATGGGTTTGCTGCGCAGACGTACTGTTCTGCAGAAAAATGTATAAAAATATTGTTTATGCGGCAGGCCTTTTTCTATAACAAAGGAGTGATTTTTATGACACTGATTGAAAAAGAAAAAACTGTGGAAGGACGGGTGTGGAATTATCTCTTCTCTAAAATCAAAAATGCTTACGGTGTTGCCGGATTAATGGGGAATTTGCGTGCAGAATCAGGACTTATTTTCAACCGTGTGGAAATTTTATGTTTAAAACGGCTGAAAGAACACGGCAAAGTTTACTCGGATGCATCTTATACTGCTGCAATCGATAATGGAAAGATTTCCCGCTCTGAATTTCTGAACCCCCTTCCGGGAAAACAGTATGGATACGGGCTTGCGCAGTGGACAAGTCCGGGGCGAAAGGCAGGGCTTTATGATCTCGCAAAAACGAAAGGGGTATCGATTGCTGACGAAGAAAATACTCTGGATTATCTGATGAAAGAATTATCGACATCCTACACTTCTGTCCTGACAGCATTAAAAACAGCGACATCCGTCAAGCAGGCTTCTGATATCGTTTTAAAAAGGTTCGAATGTCCTCCGGATACCGGAGCATCCGTACAAAGCATACGTGCTAAATACGGCCAGGAATATTATGATAAATTTTTCAAACCAGCATCTAATACAGACAACATAGCTCCGGCTCAGCCATCCATCGCTCAGGCGATTGACAAAGTAATTAAAATTGCTGCAAATGAGCTGGGGTATCTGGAAAAAGCGACCAATAACCATCTGGACAGCAAAACGGCAAATGCAGGAAGCAACAATTACACCAAATACTGGCGCGACGTCTATCCGGCTTATCAGGGACAGGCCTGGTGTGCCTGTTTTGTTTCCTGGGTATTTATGAAAGCGTTTGGAAAAGATGCTGCAAAAAAATTGCTCAGGCACTGGCCATACGTCTACTGCCCCACGCTTGGAACCCTGTTCACAAAACATGCGAATCCAAAAGCCGGTGATATTGTAATCTTTTACAGAAATGGCACCTTCGCACACACAGGTATTGTCACAAAGGTTTCCGGAGATAAATTCTGGACCATTGAAGGAAATACAAGCGGTGCCTCAGGTGTGATCGCCAATGGCGGCGGTGTATGTCAGAAATCCTATTCCAACAGCAAGCTGCCGGGAACCAAGTTTTGCAGACCGGATTATACACTGGTCACTTCTCTTCTTTCTAATCTCCCGTCTCAAAAGCCAGACACAGCAGGCTCAAACGCAACTAAAACAGAGAATCCCCCAAATACAGCAAGTGCAAAGATTGACCCTGCATACTCTTTTTCCAAATCACTTGCCGATACCTATACCACTACAACTGCGCTGAACCTCAGAACCGGTGCCGGAACGGATAACACCAGACAAAAAATCCAGTGTGTGATCCCCTGCGGAGGAACCGTCCGCTGCTATGGATATTACACAGAAGTCAATCATACAAAATGGTATCTTGTCACTTACCGTTCCTATACTGGTTTTGTTTCAAGTAAATATCTGAAGAGGTAAAAATCATGGACACAAATTCTGTATGGGAGATTTTATACCGTATTCCGATTGGCACTGTACTGGCGTGGATTGCAGTAATCTGCGCTGTTTTTACTGCAGCCGGAATTGGAATTGGAAAAGCATATACAACATTTGAAAAAACAAAAAAAATCAGAGATGCCAAAGAAACAACCCAAAATATGGTCACACATCATGAAACTCAACTGAATGAAATCAAAGAACAGCTCTCTGTCATTATTCAGCGGCTCGACAAACAGGACAAATCTGAATTCAAAAAACTGCGCCACTCCATTGTCCGCGCCGGTGAAGAAGCGATATCAAACGGTTACATTACAATCCGAAGCCTCAAATCACTCGAAGAATTGCATGATGATTATGCAAAAGAGTATGACGGCAATGGGTATGTGGATACCCTGATGGAAAAAGTGAGGAACCTCAGGGCAGTCGGAAGACTGGATGAAAATAACAGGGATGTTGATTAAAAAGGGGAGTTTTAAAAAAAGGACGCCCCGAAAAAGCGGCACAAAAACAGGGTTCCGAGACAAACAAGTCACCCTTTATTTTGTGCCACTTTTCCGGGTCTGTTTTTGGCAAATGTTTCAGAAATCTTTATTTAATAAAATGAAAAGGCCAGCTGAGAAGATATGAGAACAATTAGGTTTATGCAAAATTCTGGTCTGAGACATTACAGATTGATATCAGGCTTTTTAAAACCTTTTGTTCTTTGTAAACAGCTGGCAAAGGAGGTATTTTGTGCAAGAAATTATGGTTTATGATTTAAATGGAAACTCTTTATCCACGCTTGTTCAGTGGGATAAAAATGTGGGTGTACAATTTATTGGAATTGAAATAAACGAGACGGCACGCGTGCATTTTTTTACAAACGATATGGAGGAGGCTTATGTTGTTGTCCCGGAAATTATTTCAGATCAGGTCATAACTGCCAGTATTCCAAATGTACTGCTCACGCAATGCAAGACCATCACTGGTTATATAAACCTGACCAATAATGAAGAAATTAAAAGCATCTATGGATTCCGGATTAATGTCAGAAAGGCCCCGAAACCATCCAATTATATTTATGACAATACGCCGGACTATATCAGCCTGGAAACTGTGCTCGGGGAATGCCGTGAATATGCGCGCTCTGCTGATCAGAAGGCAAATGACGCGGCCATCAGCGCCGAAAATTCTGCAAAAGCTTCCGCGGCTGCAAAAGAATCTGAACAAAATGCTGCTGCGAGCAAAGAAACAGCGGTAAATGAAGCAACAAAAGCTGCTGCAAGCGCTGCCTCTGCCAAAAACAGTGAGAACGACGCTAAAAGTTATTCTTTGCAGGCAAAAAGCTATGCAGTCGGAACAGACGGCGCTGTCAGAGAAGACGACAATTTAGACAATGCAAAATATTATTTTGAACAGGCCTCACGTGTAGCGCAAAGCCTGAAAGGCGCTTTATTGCCCATGGGCACTATTACTTTCTCTGAATTGTCTGAATTATCACAGGAAATGAAAAAAAGCGGATATATGTACAATATCAGCGATTCCTTCACAACTGACGATTCCTTTAAAGATGGCCCCTCATACGTTTATCCAGCGGGAACAAATGTCTACTATACTGCGGACGGATATTGGGACTGTTTAGCAGGTACGTTTCTGACACCGGAGAATTTTGAAGAAATCCCAGACGAGTATATTGACGGACTGTTTACAACTTAAAGCCATTCACTTTTACTGTAACAGTCCCTTTTATCCATTGAAATGAGGTGAAGTTTTTTATATGCAAAAAATCAACTATTTAGGAAAAAACGGCACAAAAAGACTAAAGGAAAATTTGATAAATTATGTGGAAACAAATCGCTGCGATGTGATTACTGCTGACGACATCAATCAGTGGTATGATGAAATCTTTTACACTAAATATGTTAAAATCCCGAAAGGGACAAGCATGAGTATCCACAATGGAACATTTGGCTTCTCCGCTACTTCTGATATATCCTATACTTCAGATCTTGAAGTCTCCGCAGTAGTATATAATGGAAGCCTTTTACATCCTGATTCGGGCATAGACTGCGGAATTGGTGGTTCTTCCCACTCTAAAAACACTTTCAAAACAAAAGGAATAACCCTTTTAAACGACTCTGGAAAACTGCGCGTATGGTTACAGACTGACGGCGACGATTTTGATAGTATAGAAGACAATACAACGACCCAAATTGGATTGTATCATGACATTTTCATATACTACACAACCCCCGGCGAATCTGATAAACAGACATATACTTATGTGGTTTCTGTTTCTGAAAATAAGCTCCAGACTCCGAACCAGTACGGGTTTGAATTACCATTTGGCTTTACTTATCCAAAACCATATACTGTAATCTCTGTAAACGACGATAAGGGAAACAGCAGTCACGAATGTTCACAGTATACAACAATTCTTGACGGAGAAGAGATTGTTTATCTTTTGATCATTCCCGAAAGCGCTGCTTCCAGTCCGACACAGTTTATGGTCAAACTAAAACATACTGAAGCATAGCGGAGAGGAGATATATAACATGCGAATTACCCAGGACGCAATCAAACATTTCATCTATAAAAATAAAAAAGAAATTTCTGAAACCAGAAATGATCTGCTCGCGATGCTTGACTCCCTGATTCCATCTGTTGGAGATATCGAAATCAATATATCCGGAATAAACCCTGGCACGAAATATGTCGGCACAAGATGGGAAATATGGGGTTCCGGTCGCGTACCTGTCGGAATAAATGCATCCGATACAGATTTTAACACTCCGGAAAAAACCGGAGGTGCAAAAACTCATACCCTGACTACTGCACAGCTGCCTGCGCATGCTCATCAGGTGGGGCAACATGCACATGGTTTAAACAGCCATACACATATCATAGCTCCACAAACTGTATACAGCAGTCAATACTTAGGTAATCACGCCCACAGTATTCCTCAGTTGTCCGGAACTGCAGTCTTAAGCGGACTGCATGGGCATGACGTGCGCTTATTGTATGCGGCAAAAGCTACTCAAAGTGGAAGTAATCAAAACTGGATTTCCTCAACAGGTGACCGGGTTGGGCATCCACATCCCGGAGCTGCACAGGACGGTGGTCAACATACACATGACATTACAACCAATGCTTCTACTTCTGGCTATACCGACGCCTCTCATACTCACTCCGTCACAATCCCCCAAACAACATCCGGAGCAGCCTCCGGAAGCACTGCAAATTCAGCTGCATTTAATACCGGAAACACCGGAAGCGGAAATGCACATAATAATCTGCAGCCATACATTACCTGCTATATGTGGAAACGAGTGGCCTAAATCTGGGGCATTTTTTATGTTTACTCAGATATATTTATGCCTGAAGCATTCATCCTCAACAAAATATCTTATTTTTGACCGTTCAGTACAATACTGACACAAGAAACAAGGAGGTGTTTATGAGAATAGAAAAAGATGCAGTTAAAAGTTTTATTTATCGAATCAAAGAAGATATCAATCATGTATTTAAAGAGGTTAGAACCCTAAGCAGTCAACTGGGTGAACTGTCAGGTCTCAAAACTGCAGACAAAAGTAATTTGGTTGCTGCTATTAATGAACAAAACACGAATTTGCTTATCAAGAACACATTCCGAGAAGAGTGGATGCCCGGATTTTTTGTCGAAGGGTATGGTTTTATGGTGCAAGTCTCAAGATTGAGCAAAAAGCACAAAATGACTATAACAGATGTTCAAATATATCATAACGCCGCCTGGCACAGCGCATCTCCTGCTGTCACGGAAAGACTCAACTGCTGGCTTATTGCTTGTAGTATTCCGTCAGACATTGGTCTGTTGAATGGAAATGTATATCTTGCTAAAATCACTGGTACAATTTCTTGATTTTAACTTTTCTAAATCATTTTATTTCCACTGTGACCATTTGCTGACTGAATAAGTTCGGCCTTTTTCTCCTGTGGTATTTACCCTCTTTTACATTGGCTGACAAAAAAATTCCTGTCGAAACAATTTAATACGTTTTTCCAGATCCTTTTGTATCGCATTTCATAATAGATTCCTCTTTTCTGTGACAGCGGTAAAATTATTGAATCGTGATTCTTATCATGTTCTCACATATCTTTGGTTTCTGCTGTTCGGTTTATCCGGTATGGTCATCTGAATCAAATTCAATTCAATCGCCGGATGAAGATAATTTCTTCGGAATCCTTCTTTCGCTTTTAACCCAAGCTTCTCCAGCAAGGCATTGCTCGTATAAGGAACATCATATTCCATGACTTCAAGCAGCTTTTGAACAGCTTCGGGAAGATATTCATTTTTCTCATTGATTTGAGCTGAAATATCATCCAGAATTTTATCAATTTGCGACAGCATAAATTCAATAAAAATTGTGGATTCTCCAGCAATATGGCACTGTGAAATAGCCTCATAGTATTCATCCTGGAACTTCTCAATCTGGCTTTCGATTGGGATATATTCAAACACTGGTTTCCATTTGGACAGAATAGCCGTATGCCACAATCTCGCCATTCTGCCGTTGCCGTCAGAAAAAGGATGAATAAATACAAATTCATAATGGAATACACTGCTCAAAATCAGCGGATGAACATTACCCTCCGCTTCTTTCATCCAAGCAAATAACTCATCCATAAGCTGAAGTACAAATCGTGCCGGTGGTGCCATAAAGATACATTGATTGCCATTAAAAACACCTTCCTCGCCCAAACGAAATTCGCCGGATTCCTGCACAAGATACTTTGTCATAATCCCGTGGAACTGTTTCAAATGTCGAATGCTATAGGGATCAATTTCTGAAAGTCGTTCATAGGCAGCATAGGCGTTCTTTACTTCCTGGATTTCTTTTTGCTCACCCAATACAGCTTTGCCATTAATTACATCTCGAACCTGTCCCAAAGTCAGAGAGTTCGCTTCAATCTTCAAAGAAGAGTGAATCGATTTGATTCTGTTGTTTCTTCTCAAATGCGGTTTTGCTTCAAAATTGCAGATTGCTGCTATACATCCTATCTTTTCAGAAATAGACGATACATACAACAATATTTTATTCGTTATTGTAAAGGGCGGTTTGTATTCTCCCATAGTCGCACCTCCATCATCTTGCGTATTATCTTGCGCATTATCTTCCTCTATTATACGGGGTTTACGGAAAAATTCAACAGATGCACTGAAAAATAGTTTTTTCAGCAGTTCAATTGCCAAATACTTTCCTTTCATTTTGCTAGCTGCAACGTACCGGCAATACCCACATAATCAACAACCAATCCACCTTCCTCACCACAGAATACACAGGCGATTGCCTGCATCAAATTATATCCTCTCATGGCCAAAAGCTCTACAAACGGCTTTTGGTCATTTGTTTTTAAGGGTAATGCCAATTCACTTAACTTATTGACATTGATGAACTTACAGACCTCTTTTTATCATCTGACAACAAAAAAACCGAAATCCTTAGTTTTTAAGGATTTCGGTTTTCTCATCAATAGCGGAAGGGAGATTTGAACTCTCGACACCACGGGTATGAACCGTGTGCTCTAGCCAACTGAGCTATTCCGCCATAGCGATATATATGGGGCCTATAGGGCTCGAACCTATGACCCTCTGCTTGTAAGGCAGATGCT
>CAOJHI010000065.1 GCA_948436005.1 uncultured Lachnospiraceae bacterium | reverse complement strand
AAGCCCTGTGTCATTCAGACGGAATTTTCCGTTTTCATCCAGATATGCTTCATCCACATCAACCCCCAGCACCTCTGCCACAAACATATGATGTGAGCCAAGCTCCAGTACCTGAGTCACGCGGCATTCAATATTTACCGGACTCTCCTCAATCAAAGGCGCTGTTACATACTCTGATTTTCCCGCTGTCAGATGCATCTGTGCAAACTTATCCACATCCCGCCCGGAACGTACCCCGCAAAAGTCAGTGGCACGCACCAGTTTTTCTGTTGTAAGATTGATCACAAATTCTCCGGTATCACGGATAATATCATAAGAATACCGCTCCGGCCTCACGGAAATCGACACCATTGCCGGGGAGCTGCAAATCGTCCCGGTCCAGGCCACGGTAATAATATTCGGTTTTTCCTCCGGTCTCTGACAGCTCACCATCACTGCCGGAAGCGGATAAAGCATGTTCCCTGCTTTCCAGACTTCTCTGCCCATACCTACCTCCCATTGATACAGTATCATTCTGCCGGCCAATCGGCATTTATGACTGGCCACTCACCTTTTTTAACCGGCCTGCTTCTTCGCCCGCTCCTTTTTATAACTGGCTGATTGCCATCATAAACCCGGGCACCAGCTGTTTTTTCCGGGAAACCACACCCGGAAGCTGTACGCAGCCGTCGGTAACGGTCTGCCGAAACGCTGCCTGAACCAGCTCATTCGAATCCTTTCCGCAGCAGATTAATTCTGAAGACTCTTTTATCACATTGGTCAGCATAAAGAAAAGCATGTCCATGGTTCCCTTTTCATATACCTCCCGGATATACGGAATCAGGCGCTCCCGGATATGTGCCAGCTCGTCCTGGTTCATGGAAGTAATCTGGCCGATACCGATATTCAGATCCCCAAACTCAAAAGTTTTAAAGTCCTGATACAAAATTTCTTGATTCGTCTTTGATTTCAGATCACTGCCCGCTGCAAACATTTTCTCTGCATAGGACTCGCACACAATTCCTGCAATTTTCTCCAGTTCCCGGGCCGCATTTACATCCATGGCCGTGCAGGTTGGAGAACGGAATACCAGCGTGTCAGAAATAATGGCGCTGCAAAGAAGTCCTGCTATCTCCGGCGGAATCTCCACGTTCTGTTCCCGGAACATCTGATAAACGATCGTTGCCGTACAGCCCACGGGCTGGTTGCGGAAATAAACCGGCGCCATGGTTTCCAGAGAGCCGAGCCGGTGGTGATCGATGATTTCCAGAATCTCCGCATCCAGCACATTGTCAACTGCCTGCGAAACCTCGTTATGATCGACCAGAATCAATCCACGCTTGTGCACGCCCAGCAGGTTCCGCCTGGAAATCATGCCCACGTATTTCCCGGCCCGGTCCTGAATCGGAAAATCACGGTAACGCTTTTTCGACATGATATCCCGGATAGACTCCGTATAATCCGAAAGCCAGAACGTCATGAGATTATCCTTTCGCATAAAAAACTCAACCGGCATACTCTGGTTAATCAGCCTTGCCACCGCATATGTGTCAAGCGGCGTCACTATGATCGTGCAGTTGCGCTCCTGCGCAAGCCGCCTGATCGTCCGTGATACCGGCGAACCAAGGCAGACCACAATGCATCCTGCCTGCATTTCAATGGCACAGAGCTGCGACTCATACCGGTTCCCCAAAACAACCATGTCGTGTTCTTCAATATAGTTTTCCATGACATCCGGATTCGCCGCGGCAATTACCACCTTGCCTTTGTCAAAATATCCGTTTTCATCGCCCACGATCATCTCCGCGTCCAGTGTTTCCAGAATATTCTTATACGGGGTCCGGGCTACGGAAACGATCGCGCTGTCATATTCCTCCATATAAGATCTCGCAATATCATTGATCGTGATTAATCCCCGCAGCTGATTTTCTTCATTGGTAATCGGCAGCGTATAAACGTTCTGTGTCGTCATCAGCGCCCACGCATTTTTCAGGGAAATATCACTGCTGACCCCGGGCACCTTGCGGATATCCATATCCTTTACCCGCGTCCCGATGTTCTCGAGCAGCGCCGGCGTCTCCACACCAAACCGCTCCAGAACATACTGCGTCTCCGCACTCACCTGCCCTGCCCTTGCCGGAACATAAAAATTCTCACTGCTGATCTGATTTTTCAGATACGCATAAGAGATCGCCGAACAGATCGAGTCTGTATCCGGATTCTTATGGCCCACCACATAAACCGTACGCTTATGCTCCGGTCCCGGCAGTCCCGCGTCATCCTTTTTTGCTTCTATTTCAATCAGTTTTTCTCTGGCTTCCATATACCCTGCCTTTCCCTGCTGCTGCCTTATAAAAGTTCTTCACATCATGTTCATGCTTCCTGTCTCATGCTGCATTCACAGCCATCCTTTTACGCCAATATACTGCATGGTTGTCAAAAATACTCAATCCCGTGCTCCGTCACACGCGCATAAATCAGTTTTTCCGGTAAAGGCCTGGACGGACGGATGGTTACAGATTCCAGGAAATGCTGTGCCGCCATGTCCAGCCGCTCCTTCTGCGAAGTAAACAGCTCACTGATCACTTCCCCGGCCTCCACCTGATCTCCCGTCTTTTTCTTCAGAATAATGCCCGCCTGATAATCAATCCCGCTGTCCTTTGTTTCGCGTCCGGCTCCCAGCATCATAGCAGAAATGCCAATTCCCTCGGTATCCATTCTGGTCAGATAACCGGACTCAGAAGCTCTCACTTCTGCAGAAAACGGGGCTCTCTTGAATTTCCCCGGATCACGGATATACGTTTCATCGCCGCCCTGGCAGCGCACCATTGCTGCCAGACGTTCCAATGCTTCTCCGGAGGAAATAGCATTCCGGGCAAGTCCCAGACATTCGTCCCTGCTTCCTTTCCCGGCCAGAAACAGCATTTCTGCTGCAAGCGCAAGACAAACCTCCGTCAAATCCTGCGGCCCCTGACCGCAGAGCACCTGCACAGCCTCCTCCACTTCAAGAGAATTACCGATCTGATTTCCGAGCGGAACATCCATATTCGTAATCAGCGCTGCCGTACGGCGTCCGTTCTGTGTTCCGATTGCCACCATCTTTTCGGCAAGCGCGGCAGATTCCTCTACGGTTTTCATAAAGGCGCCGCTGCCTGTCTTTACATCCAGCAATATACAATCACTGCCTGCTGCCAGCTTCTTGCTCATAACCGAAGATGCAATCAAAGGAATACTCTCCACGGTCGCTGTGACGTCACGCAGTGCGTAGAGCTTTTTATCCGCAGGCGTCATATTGCCAGACTGTCCTGTCACAGCCAGGCCTGCATCTTTGACAGCCTGAATAAAGGCTTCCCTGGTCAGCGATGTCTGCATGCCCGGAATGGATTCCATTTTATCAATCGTTCCGCCCGTATGCCCCAGGCCGCGCCCGGACATTTTTGCCACATGACAGCCGCAGGCCGCCACAATGGGCGCCACAATCAGCGTCGTCTTATCGCCCACACCGCCGGTCGAATGTTTATCTACCTTCACACCCGGGATTTCCGACAAATCCATCCGGTCTCCGGAATTTGCCATCGCATCTGTCAGTACAGCAGTCTCCTCGTCCGTCATGCCCTGAAAATATACAGCCATACAAAAAGCAGACATCTGGTAATCCGGAATCTCCCCTTTTGTATAGCTGTCAATCAAGGTTCGGATTTCCTCCTCCGAAAGCGCACCGCCGCTTCGCTTTTTCATAATCAAATCATACATCCGCATGGCCATCCTCCTTTTCCCGCACTCTGCGGGCAAAACTGCTCAGCATTTTCAAAATCAGACTTCTTCCAGATTTTCCGGACCAAAGCTTTCCGGCAGCAAATCCTTTAACAACAGTACCTTATAATCCTGCGGACTCTTTGCCAGAAGAATCTCAAATTGCTCCGGATCACAGAATTCACGCATCACCTGTCTGCACACACCGCACGGCGGACAATAATTGCCCGCCTCATTCGGCCGGTTCCCGACAACCGCAATCCGCACAAAGCTGCGGGCCCCCTCAGATACTGCCTTGAAAAACGCGGTCCGTTCCGCACAATTTGTCGGGGAATACGCCGCATTCTCAACATTACACCCAAGAAAAATCCGGCCATCAGCCGCCTCCAGCGCCGCCCCTGTCGCAAAACCCGAATAAGGCGAATAGGAACGCGTCTGCGCTTCATAAGCCAGCTTTACCAGCTCTTTTGCCGTCATGTCATGTTCCTCCATTTTATTTTATGCAATCTCAAGCGCAATCCGGACCATATCGCTGAAGCTGGACTGCCGTTCTGCGGAGGTCGTTTTTTCACCTGTCACCAGATTGTCAGAAACGGTACAGATCGCCAGCGCGTTTTTCCCGCACCGCGCAGCATTCATATAGAGGGCCGCTGCCTCCATTTCAACAGCCAGAACGCCCATCTTCTGCCACAGCTCCGTTGTCTGTGCATTGTCATTGTAAAATACGTCTGAAGAAAAAAGGTTTCCGATCTTATAATTTACATTTCCCATGGCTTTCAACGCATTTACTGCCTTTTCCAGCAGCTCATACGATGCAATCGGTGCAAATGTGCCCGGAAGCTGAAACTGTTTTGCATAGTCAGAATCCGTACATGCGCCCATCCCCAAAACGATGTCCCGAATCTTCAGTTCCTCGCTCATTGCGCCCGCTGTACCGATGCGGATAATATTTTCCACACCATAAAAATGAAACAGCTCATACGAATAAATGCCAATGGCCGGCATTCCCATACCGCTTGCCATAACAGAAACCCGTTTTCCATTCCAGGTTCCAGTGTATCCGTTTACGCCGCGGACATTATTTACCAGAACTGCATCCTCCAAAAAATTCTCCGCAATGTGTTTTGACCGGAGCGGGTCCCCCGGCATCAGAACAGTCTTTGCAAAATCTCCTGCCTTTGCCTCAATGTGTGGCGTTGGTATATTACTCATATTCTATGTCCTCCTGTCTGCTGCAATTTCATATGGTAATCGTACCTGACAGACAGTCAGGCCTATGTCCATATGATTACTGTCTTGTATGATTCATAAATAAAAGAAACTAATTTTCTCCCCGAAACCATAAATTTCTTGACTTATCTGTCAATATTATTTTTGGTAGTGCCGCATTCTATATGTGCATATACGACAATCTTCTTAGTATTTCTCATTTTCTTTTGTACTATTTTCACTAATTATTTATCATTCGTTCATACTTTGTTCATAAATGACTGTTATAGTATAATTAGTTTTTGAGAGATATTCTCAAATCCAACTTGATAAATTTTTTCATAATAGCCTCCGGTGTACCAGACGCCGGGGGCACTCCTCATGTTAAGGGACAAACGGCTTTTTATATGCCCGGATGTCTTTTTTATGAATTTATCCCTCTTCGAGCACCTGTATTTCCAGATAATCAAATTCAATGTCTTCAATAAAACTGTCCTGATAAAATCTGGCCTTGCTGTGCCTTTGAAATTCTGCCACAGTCAGATCCAGCCAGATCGGCTTTCCCAGATCAAACTCCCGGCAAATTTCCTCAAGCCCACGAAAGATTTTATGCGTGCGTGTGTCGTCGCTTGTCTCCTCATATACCGTATCCCGCTCAAGACGGCTGTCCTTCCAGATCTTTCCCCACAAACGAAACATGGCCTTCCTCCTGTCTTTTCATGATCCTGCATGCATCTTTTTATCTGAGGAAACCGTGATTGAATCAGCGCTTCCCTAATTATTTAAAAACTCATATACCAGCTGTGATATGGAAACAATTTCAGAAATAGCTTCATTCCCATCTGACCAGTCGCTGGAAAGTACAACGAGTATATAATCGCAGTGCTCCGTGTAAACAATCGCTGCATCATTTTCCGTTGTATCCATCTCTCCTGTCTTGTTTCCGCAGAGCACGCCCTCCGGCAGCCCGGCTGGAATTTTATACCGCGTTGTCTGCCCCAGAAGCATATTTTCAATTTCGCTGCTGACCTTGCGGTTCACCCAGTTCCGGTGATAAATATCCTCTAAAAGTTTTCCGCAATCCTCCGCAGATACCTGGTTGAATTTCTCCTCCTCGAACAGCGTCTCTTCGCTGTTAAAACCATTGTACTCAATCGTCAGATCACTGAATCCGTATTCCGCAATAAAGTCATTTACTTCCTGAATCCCGGCTTCATAACTAGAATCCCCGAGCATATACAAGAGCTGGTTAGAAGAATCATTATCGCTGACCCTCACCATGTTGTCCAGCAGCGCCATCACCTCGTCTGTCCGGGCAAGCTCGCCTGCTTCCATTGCACGGTAAACAGCTCCCATGATAAACAGTTTCATCACACTGGCAGACTTCATCGGACGGTCATTGACCGTAAGGCTCTCCTGCGTGCTGAGATTTTTTACATAGACGGACCAGTCCCCGTCAAATCCCGCAATCCGGTTCTCCAGCATCTTCTTAAGCAAAGAAAAGTTTCTTGCCGGATTTTCCCCGCCGTAATACTCCACAAGCCTGTCAGGACCCGGTATTTTCTGTATCATCTGCGGCTGAAGCAGACTGTAATACCTGGGCGGGTAAACGGGCGGGCATTGCTCCAGCACCGTGAAATCCGCAAGATCGTACAAACGGCTGATGTCCACTGCTTCTATCAGCACCTCATCTGTCTCCACATACCTGCCTGTCCCGTACTGTGAACTCTGGCCCTTTCCAGATTCTGAACCATTCTGTGTTCCCCTGCCTCCGGCAGACAGGCTTTTCAATTCAGAGCCCTCCACAGATGGTCCCTGTATTTCTAAGTCTCCGGAAGACATCTCCTCCATATCAGAGCCTTCCGCTGATATTCTTATCATTTCAGAATTTTCTGCTGATACACCTATTATTTCTGAGCCTTCGCCTGACATGCCAATTATTTCTGAGCCTTCTGGTGACATACCTTCCATTTCTGAACCTTCCGCCCGCAGCCCCTTCGCTTCAGAGCCTTCTGCGCCAAACTGCTTTTCTCCAACTTCCTCGGCCTGTCCTTCCCCCTCCGGCCTGTTTACATTCCGGCCAAACACCTCTTTTGAACTGTCCGCTATTTTTGATGCATTGAGTGCCAGCGAAGCACAGAGAAAGACACACATAAGCGCAATCTCCGGCAGATTTTTTCCATAGTTTTCTTTTAATTTATTCCACGTATCTTTCATATATTATCCCCACTGTCCTACAAATCATATATCCCCACCATAATACCATAAAACCTTTCATTTCACATCTCTTTTTTCCGTTTTCCCCTCCCTTTTTCATCCAATTCTCCACGCAGACAGTTGACAGTCCTTCTTTTTATCCTGCATAATAAGAACAGCATAAACTGCAACCAAAGTGCACAGGCATCCCGTACAGCTTTTGGCGCAAAATCATACGGCTTCTGCCTGTCCATCATAATGAAAAAACGGGGTGAAAAAATGGAAGAAAACAAACAGATTGGCCTGATTCATATCTACTGCGGCGACGGAAAAGGCAAAACCACCACGGGAATGGGGCTGTGCGCCCGGGCTGCCGGGTACGGGTACCGTGTTCTGATTTACCAGTTTATGAAGGATAATACCACCAGTGAACGCCATCTGCTGGAGCTTTCCGAAAATATTACATTTGTCGACGGCCTTGCACAGGAAAAATTCAGCTTCCGGATGTCGCCGGAAGAAAAAGAGCAGCGGCGTGCCTTCTATGAAAAACAGTTTCAACTAGTAACACAGAAAGCCACAGAGGAAGGCTTTGATGTCCTGTTTCTTGATGAAATTATTTACACCATCCAGGCCGGACTTTTCAATGAAAGTCTTCTTCTCGATTTTCTGAAAAACAAACCGCAGCATCTTGAAGTAATCCTGACCGGACAGGGCCCGGACCAGGCCTTGCTTGACGCCGCAGACTATGTATCAGAAATCTGCAAAAGAAAGCATCCCTTTGATCAGGGAATGGCTGCAAGAAAAGGGATCGAGCGCTAACGCCCGGTCCCCTTTTTCATAATCTTAAAATACCACAACTACTGTGAAAGTGCAAAAAATTCCATGCACCGCTTTTCCTTCCCGAAAATATGATTATATTCGAGAAAATTGTACTCGTTTATTTTTTCAAAATATGGAGATGCCTTATCATCCAAAGTGTAAAAATCACCGTCCGCTGTCCAGTAACCGCCCGCTGTCAGCACCGGAATTTCACGGCTCAAATCCAGCAAATACTTCTGATAACCTGTCATCGGCAGATGCAGACGCTCTGCCAGAATGCTGTACAGATAGTTCAGGCTTGTCCGCTCAATCGTCTCTTCTTCGATCTCATAATTAGCCCAGGCAATGAACGGAACCTTATATTTTTCCATCTGTTCTTCGTCCGTCAGCTCCTCTTCCTTGCCAATCAGATACTCATATGTGTTTTCCCCCAGATTCGCCTGATGGTCGCCAAACATTAAAATCACCGTCGGCTCTTCCTGCTCTGAAAAGTATTCGACCAGATACCGGAATGCATCGTCGGACGCTTTAATCAGGTTTGTATGAATCTGTGTCCTCGTTTTATTCACGCCCGACGTCAAAACCCGGATAGAGGTGTCAAGGTTTTTCACGTTTGACTTCACGTACCCTCCGTGATTCTGTACAGTGACGTTGTAGGAAAACAGAGGCTTGTCCGATTCCCGGTTCTTTTCGTATTCCTCAATAATCCGCTCCACGAGCGTCTGATCTGAAATATATTTCCGGATATAATACGGGTGCGGAAAATCGACCCGTGCATAATACGTATCAAAGCCAAGCTGCGGATAAACGATATTTCTGCGGTAATTTGTCCCGCGGTACGGATGCATGGCCAGCGTGCGATACCCTGCTGCCTTGTACTCAGAAACGAGAGACGGCATCTCACCGCGCACAAACAGATGAAACCCGACAGAAGACGGCGGCAGGAAGCCCATGGTATTCCCGGTCAGAAATTCATACTCTGAGTTTGGCGTATTGCCGCCAAAAATAGAGGCGTACGCATTTCCTCTGATTGTATTTTCGGTCAGGCTGCGGATAAAGGGCATGCAGTCCTCCGACAGTTCAAGCCCCTGCCCGATCTGTGTATAGTCCGCAAACGACTCATTCATAAGCACGATCACGTTCGGCGTTTCATAGCCAGAACCTTCCTGGCCCGCATCCATATAAGGCTCTGCAATCTCGTACACCTTCTGCACCGAATATCCCTCCGGCTTATCGACTGCAAGATAAAAACCCGTACACAGAGTCGTAAACAGCATATCATATTCTTTATAACGAAGCTGGTGCGTAAATCCCTCTGAACGGATGTCATGCTGTTCCAGGAAATCCGTCCTGCAGCAAATATGATAAAATGTCCCCGCAAGCACCAGCCACACACCAAACACTGCCATACGAATCCGCCAGGAAAATACACGGAACCTACGAAGCTTGCAGCTAAGCAGACAGACAGCCATTGTCAGGCAGACCTCTGCAAATACATACCAGTCAATCTCATATTCATAGCTTGAGGCCACGGTCAGCGCTGTTTTGAGAGAAAACAGATCGCCGGCAGACAGCGCCATTCCGCGAAATCCAATCACAAAGCAATTCACAATTCCAAGAACTGCAACTGCCGTCTGCGCCACACTCACAGATACCCGGACGCTTCCGGTCAGCAGCACAAGAAAAAGCACAACCAGGTACAAAAACCAGAAGGTAAAAAGCACAGCAATTTTATTCAGTTTTGTAAAATGAATCGAAAACTTTACTGCATTTAAATACAGAAGCGAAAAATAAATCACAAACGGTGACAGGAAAAGCCAGATCAGGCCAAGTTTTCGGTTCATCTGATCTGACAGACGGTTCGGAAGCAAAACAACTGCAAGCAAAGCAGATGCCCCCAGAATCATCACATACGTTCTGGCATGTGAAAACAGGGCGCCAAGACCCTCCCCACCGTAGTACTCCGGATGCAGGCAGTACCAGATCAGCAAAAATACAATGACAGATACGCCGAGAAAACTGACAGCCACATCTTTCTTACTCCGCGCTTCTACTTTCGGCATACGTTTCTCTCTTCTCCATGGATATACGCATTCAGGTTCAGCCAGACTTCATCCAGCAGCCTTGTCCTTGCCTCCACAGCCGCCCATGCAATATGCGGTGTAATCAGCAGCCGGTCACTCTCGTCCAGCTTGCGCAGCGGACAATCCTTATCCATCGGCTCCTGCTCCAGCACATCAAGCCCTGCTGCTGCAATTTTCCCTTTATGGAGCGCTTTGGCCAGATCTTTCTCATCCACAATCGGCCCGCGGGCCACATTGATAAAAATCGCGCTTTCTTTCATCTTACAGAACGCGTCATAATCCATCATGTGATGCGTTTTTTCACTCAGCGGCGTATGTACGGAAACAATGTCTGAAGTCTCCAGAAGCGTCTCAAAATCCACCTGTCTGTAATCGGCGTTCTGATTTTTGCCGGACGGCGAACAGTAGATCACACGGCAGCCAAATACCTGCGCAATCTGCGCCACACGTTTCCCGATTGCTCCAAGACCAATGATTCCCCAGGTCTTTCCTGCCAGTTCATTAAACCGGCGGTCCATATGGCAAAATGACTTGCATTTACAGTAATCGCCTGATTTTACGTAGTCATCGTAATACCGCAGGTGCTCCAACAGATAAAGTACCATTGCAAACGTATGCTGCGCCACTACATCCGTAGAATATCCGGCTACATTCGTCACCACAATGCCACGCTTCTTCGCATAATCAAAATCAATATTATTTGTGCCGGTTGCCGTCACGCCAATGTATTTCAAAAACTTTGCATCTTTCAGTGTGGATTCATCCATTGGCAGCTTGTTCACAATCACTGCATCCGCCTGTGCAACGCGTTCCGCGATCATCGACCGGTCCGTCTTGCCGTAAACCTCCACCTCACCCAGCTCAAAAAAACGTTCAAACCGCATATCTTCTCCGAGGGTCTCTGCCTCAAGAAAAACTATTCTCATCTGTTTCTCCTTTCCAACCTTTCGCTATATTTTTACAATTTTGAAGTTTTTCTAGGAAAACACACTCATCCGTGTTTCCCTATATAAGCATAAATCATAATAAAATGCACAAAAACAGAGGCGGGGAAAAAATCACCTTGTTTTTGTGTATTTTATTATGATTTTGATTTCAAAAAACTGTTTCACCATTTTATCCTGTAATCGTTTTAGACCAGATCACTTTAAAACCTTTTATGAACTGAACCCGGATGACGAATACAAAATCGAGACGCCCACATAAAGAAGTCACCCTTATTTTGTATCGGTCATCCGGGTCCGGTTTTACAGTCTCTTCAACAGTGCTTCTCTTTCTGCCTCATAGCCAGGCTTTCCAAGAAGCGCAAACATATTCTTTTTATACCCCTCAACACCCGGCTGATTGAACGGATTCACGCCCAGAATATAACCGCTCACACCGCATGCAAACTCGAAGAAATAGAACAGCTCCCCAAGGAAGAACTCGTCCTGCTTCGGAATATTGACCATAAGATTCGGAACATTGCCGTCCGTATGCGCAAGAATCGTTCCATTCATCGCATTCTTGTTCACGAAATCCATTGTTTTTCCTGCCAGATAGTTCAGACCGTCGAGGTCAACCGGCTCCTCGTTGATCGTGATCTCGCACTTTGCTTCTTCTACATTTAAAACTGTCTCGAAGAGGATACGGCTGCCGTCCTGGATAAACTGACCCATAGAATGAAGATCTGTAGTCAAATCTACAGACGCCGGGAAAATACCCCTCTGGTCTTTTCCTTCACTTTCACCGTATAACTGCTTCCACCATTCTGAAACATAGTGCAGGCTTGGCTCATAATTTGCCAGAACCTCAATATCCTTGCCTTTTCTGAGCAGAATATTTCTGACTGCTGCATATTTGAGGGCATCATTTTCTGCAAAATCAGCTTCCAGTGCGCGCTTTCTTCCGGATGCTGCACCCTCCATCAGTTTGTCAATATCAGCGCCGGACACTGCGATCGGAAGCAATCCCACTGCTGTAAGCACTGAGAAACGTCCGCCGACATCATCCGGAACAACAAAGCTCTCGTAGCCCTCCTCTGTTGCGAGGTTTTTCAGTGCTCCCCTTGCTTTGTCCGTTGTTGCATAAATTCTCTTTGCAGCCTCTTCCTTTCCATATTTCTTTTCCAGCATTTCCTTAAAAATGCGGAATGCAATGGCAGGCTCTGTGGTCGTACCGGATTTTGAAATGATATTCACAGAGAAATCTCTGTCCCCGATCACATCCATCAGGTGCGTCACGTATGTGCTGCTGATACTATTGCCAACAAAATAGATTTCCGGTGTCTTGCGAGTTTCCTTTGACACCATATTGTAAAAGCTGTGGCGCAGGAACTCGATCGCAGCCCTTGCTCCCAGATAAGACCCACCGATACCAATGACCAAAAGCACTTCGCTGTCATTTTTGATCTTCTCAGCCGCCTTTTTAATCCTGGCAAATTCCTCTTTGTCATAATCTACCGGAAGGTCAATCCATCCAAGAAAGTCATTACCTGCTCCTGATCTGGACACCAGCACCTCTTTCGCGTCAGAAGCGATCTTCGCCATTGACGCAACCTCTGCCTCTGAAATAAAGCAGGATGCCTTTGAATAATCAAATGTCACTTTATTGCCCATAACCACATCTCCTATTCGTATTTATTTGTAAATTCAGCCCGGGCAATGAATGCCCGGACGAATTCTTTTCTCATTTTAGCAGACCTGCCTGTCTTGCGCAAGCCATAATTCCATGATATTCCATGAGTCCTGCACCGGAATTATCCCCCAAAGTTTCACCTCTGTTTATTCCAAAAGTGAAATTACTGATTTTCCTGGAAAATGTAACTCCGGTTTTTTGAATTTCCTGCACT
>CAOJHI010000064.1 GCA_948436005.1 uncultured Lachnospiraceae bacterium | reverse complement strand
TTTTCGAACTTATTGTGCATTTTCGAACTTATTGTGCATTTTCGAACTTATTGTGTATTTTTGAGCTTATGTGCATTTTCTACAAATACGTCTTCAGCACCTGCCACAGCGCCGATACAGGCAGGCCGACCACCGTATTATAATCGCCCTCAATCTTTTCAATCCAGGCAGCAAACCTGCCCTGGATTCCGTATGCCCCTGCCTTATCCATAGGCTCCTTTGTATTCAGATACTCTTCTATCTCGTCTTCCGTCATCGGTAATACAGATACCTTTGTTTCCCGGAAAAACGTATGACAATCCTTGTTTCCATTTTCCTTTGCAATAACTGTGACACCTGTAAAAACAGAATGTACACCGCCCTGAAGTCCCTGCAGCATTTTTCTGGCTTCTTCCCGGTCCACAGGCTTTCCAAGAATCCGGCCTGCATGATACACCACTGTATCTGACCCAATCACAATTCCCTCTGCAATTTTCTCTGCCACATCCTCCGCCTTCTGCCTCGATAGTTCCTCCACGGCCTCACCCGGATTTTGTTTTATAATCATTTCCTCGCATGTGCTTGGTATTACCTCAAAATCCAGTCCGATCTGCTCCAATAGCTCTCTGCGCCTCGGTGACGCTGATGCCAGTACGATTCTTTTCATTGTAACCTCCCATTTTCTTCTTTCATCCTTTTATCGGAACACAAAACACTTTGTTATCAGCAATAAAACAGCCCATCAATATTTTTCTGGACAATTTCCAATTTAAATGTTACCTTAAACCAGACAGAACAACCTCCAATTTAAATGTTACCTTAAACCAGACAGAATAACCTATGTAAATAGAAACATTCTGCTTTCGCGCAAATATAGTTCCCCGCCAGACGCTCAGGTAAGGTCTGTCGGGGACTCATATACAGTCTTTATATATAGTCTTTATTAAGAAAGGATTTCCCTTTATGTTCCTGATTATTATAAACCAAATTTTAAAAATGCTTCTTCTCATGCTCGTCGGTTATCTGTGCTATCGGCTGAAATTGATCGACCAACACAGCAACAAATCTCTTGCCAACCTGCTTTTAATGGTCATCAATCCGATCCTTGTCATTATGTCTCTTCAGACTGACTACAGCCCGCAGCTGATCTCAGGCCTCCTGACTGCATTTGCCCTTGCAGCAGTCTCGCATCTTGCAGCTATCCTGATCACCCGGGTTCTTATCAGACAGACCGGTAATCCGGACTATTCCATTGACAGCTTTTCCTGTGTGTACACCAACTGCGCCTTTATGGGAATCCCGCTTGCCCAGAGCATTTTCGGGACCAACGGCGTGCTCTATATTACCGCATATTCGGTGGTATTTAATCTGCTTGCCTGGACTCACGGCGTTTCCGTGATGACAGGAGCCGCGAGCCTGAAGGATTTGAAAAAAGGCCTGCGCTCCCCGATGATTATTGCCTGTACCCTGGGACTTATTCTGTTTTTTACCCAAATCCGGTTCCCAACTGTCATCGCTGACACAATGAACTATATCGGAGGGATGAATACCCCCCTCGCCATGATGATTGCCGGAGCCTCTGTCGCACAGACAGATCTTTTTCAGATGCTCCGAAATAAAAAAATTTATCAGATCACCCTGATTAAGCTTCTGCTGGTACCGGCTGTCACACTCGCAGCCCTTACTCTGATCCGTGCAGACTTTACGGTAGCATGCACGATTCTCCTTGCATCTGCCTGCCCGTCAGCTGCAACCTGTACCATGTTTGCCCTGCGTTTTCAGAAAAACTACCAGCATGCCTCGGAGCTCTATGCGTTCACAACGCTCTTCTCCCTTGCAACCATCCCGCTGTTCATTTATGCCGCAGAATGCCTGCTTGCCTGATACCTGAAACTGACCCCCGATACAGATACCAGGCAAACACCTAAAACAAACACCTAAAAATCCTTAAAACCTATTGCCGAATATAAACACCCTGAGACTCAATAAAATCATCCAGATCCATAATCGTCTCTTCTGCCCAGGTAGGGCTGATCTTCTGCTTTTCCTGCTCTTTTTTCGTTTTCTGCTCCCGGTCCTGCAATCCTTTTGCCTCCGGGGCCTGATCTTTTTTCTGCATCATCGCCATTCCTCCCGTATGTTCCCGCTTATCATAACGAAAAATCACCAGCCAGCCAGAAAGCATCGCCTCTGGCTGATTGATGATTTATATCACTGCTCCTGGTCAGTCGTTCCCTTTCCAGAAACCCTCCTGTCCAAGCTCTGTCATCCTTATGCGGCGGTCTTTAAACTGCAGCTCCGGATTTTTAATGCTGACCCTCGTACCGCCCGGCACAGATGACGTAATAAACGCGTTGGAACCGATAATAGCTCCCTCTCCGATCACCGTCTCGCCTCCGAGAATCGAGGCTCCTGAATAAACTGTAACGTTATCCTCAAGCGTCGGATGCCGCCTCGCCCCGCGCAGGCTCTGACCGCCTCTCGTGGAAAGCGCCCCAAGCGTAACGCCCTGATAAATTTTCGCCCCGGTGCCGATCACCGTCGTCTCTCCGATTACCACGCCCGTACCATGGTCAATGAAAAAGTAACTTCCTATCGTGGCTCCGGGATGGATATCGATTCCTGTCAGGCTATGCGCATGTTCCGTCATAATCCTCGGAATCAGCGGCACACCCAGTACATGAAGCTCATGCGCAATCCTGTTCACCGTAATCGCAAATACACCCGGATAGGAGAAAATAACCTCGTCTGTATTAAATGCCGCCGGGTCTCCGTCATACGCGGCCTGCACATCTGTCGCCAGAATCGCCCGCAGCGCCGGAAGCTGCCTCAAAAATTTCTTTACGGTTTCTTCCGCCTTTTCAAACGCCTCTTCCTCGCTCTGCGGCGCATGTTCGGAATGGAACAGCGCCTTCATCACCTGCTTCGTCAACCGGTACTGAATATCCTCCAGCAGTTCTCCTACATGATACTCAATCGAACTGTTATTCAAAGTTTTTGTCTCAAAAAATCCCGGAAAAACAATACTCCTGATCTTTTCCAGCAAATCTATAATAATATCATTATTCAACCGGTGCCGCGTATTAATGCTGCAAATTTCAGGATATGCCTGATAGCTCTCAAGGAGCGCTCCCACAAGCATATCCATTTCTTCTTTTTTATATGAGCCTTCCATTCAACCGTGCCCCTTCTCTTTTCGTCCTTTTATCTTATGCCGCTGCTTCCGGATCCGCTATTTTATAAATTCCGTTCAGCATCAGGCTATGGTTTTCAGTATAGCACAGTTTTCTTTATGATTCCAGCCCTCCACAGCTATAAAATATCTCTGTCGGCGATGTCAGCACACCAAAAACAATTCCAGATAAATTTCCCCCTGCTATTTATTCAATGTACAGCAATTCTCCACTTTCCTGATCACGCCCGAACTTAGACATGAATTCCCACTCAAGCTCAGCCTCGCAATATAATGGCCAGTGAACCATTCCTTCTACCGCCAGAGCCTGGAACGTGCAGACTCCATCATCGTTATAGAAGCTGCCGACATAGCAGTTTGTTCCCTGCTTCTGAATCACCTCAGTCTGTTCAAGTGTAAAATCAAATCCAGTCAGACGCGCAGCAGTAACGCCGGAAAGAGAAGCAACCCTCTTTCTTGATTCATCTGTAATTTCCGGGAAATTGGCCCCTGTAATATTTACATAACGGGTTAAATCTTCTGAAGTAACCTTTCTTGCCAAATCGTAATCCAGGCTGACCGGCCAACAGCTCTCAAATGTTCCTCCATACATGATTAAAGGCATGGTATAACTCGTAATGTTTTCAAAGTCCTCATAGGAAAATACCTGCTTAAATCCGTAATCATTTGAGTACACAGCCTCTTTATCACTTGGGAACAAAGCAGTTGGCTGGATTGCCCCTGCGGAAAATAGCTCCGGATATGCCATCAGCGCGTTAATACAGGTACGTCCGCCTGCGGAAAAGCCGGACGCATAAATGCGGTTTTCATCAATATTATAGTTTTCACGCAGGATCTCCATAATGCGTGGAATTTCTTCAACAATGATACTGCCGCCCTCTGCGCGGTTTGCCCACGGAATTACAGTAATGAAGCCCTCCTTGCCTGCCAGCTCCGACCAGCCATAGGATTCTGTCATCAGAATTGTATTATTTCCGCCATGCAGGCAAAAGACAACCGGATATTCATAATCCTCATCAGCCTCAAAATACAGGCCGTTCGGCATGTATACCGCCCACTGACGGTCTGCGTCCTCAAGATCATAGTAAACCTTCGTTACGCCCTTGCCTGCCCAGTAATTTGTGATCGCCTCATTGTCCTGATCTGCATCTCCGTAAACAAAATAATTGTTCAGGGCACTCATCATATCCTTACACATCTGTGTTTTTGTAAACCGTTCGACATCAAACCCCTTTTCCACATTTGCGGCTGCCGGGGTTCCCGTAAAATACCCCAACTGATCCTCTGCGGTTTTTACCGCATTTAAAGAACTTGGTTCGACGGCAAAAACACTGCCCCCACAGCAGGTAACCATCATAGCTACAGAACACAGCATAGCAGATATACGTTTTTTCATCCTTTTCTTCCTCCTTTTTGTTGTTCTTTTTAAAAAGATAAAAAAAGGATACAAAAAACGCGTATCTGCTTCAATACGCGTTTCTTAAAATAACAAATCTGCTTCTTAAACAGCAGAAATATATCTCATAAATCTGTCCCTGAATTCATTGTTCCGGCTTCTTGCGATCACAAATTGTTCTCCCGTAACCAGCGTTACTTTGTTCCCTTTCACATTGGAGATATGTTTCATATTAAGCAGATAGCTTCTGGATACCCTTATAAATCCAAAAGAAAAGAGCTCCCGCTCCAACGTACCCAGCTTTCCCGTTACTTCTATCAGTTCTCCGTCTGCCAGATGGTAAGACAGGGTGTGTACCATAACTTCGATGTATATTATATCATCAACAGCCATCTTGCGTGAGCCCCATATCCCTTTTGCTAGAACAAATTTTTTCTTTTTCCTGGAGAGCTCCCAAAGCACACGGTGAAGCTTTACTGCAAAGCGCTCGTATACAATTGGCTTCAGGATATAATCATATGCCCTTACCTGATAGCCCTCAACTGCATACTTTGCAAGGTTTGTCACAAAAAGGATCGTAACCTCCTCATCAATCTTTCTCAGGCTTTTTGCTCCCTCCATCCCATTTTTTCCCGGAAGCTCAATATCAAAAAAAATAATGTCATAGCTTCCCGTATAGGTCACAGTAAAATTTTCGATGCTGTTATAGTGGGATATATGAAACATACAGTTATATTTTTCCCCATAGCTGTTGATTGCCTCTGTAAGCATCTCCGCATCTCTTGGATTATCTTCAATAATACACACTCTGTATAATTCTTTCATCTTATACCTCAATGGCGGCTGTATAACAGGGAATCACAATTTTCAATTGAAAAAGCTCCTCCGTAACCGCAATATCCATATATCCTTCGTATTTTTTGGCCACATTTTCAATGCTTTTCACTCCAAACCCATGAAAAAGCGCGTCCTCTTTGCTCGTCGTCAATATCCCATTGATAAATAAAGGCCTTTCCCGGAATGTATTCTCAATTTGAATGATGCAAAACGTGTTTTTTTCCGCAACAGTAACCATAATTAACCGTTTCTCCGCCTTTGGTATCTGGCTTACCGCCTCAATAGCGTTATCCAGCGCGTTAGAAAAAAGTGAATATATATCTGTCTCTTTCATTCTGTTCAATTTATTTCCATCCGCTACCACTGCTAACTCAGTTTCCAAACGTCTGCATATCCGTGCCTTCTCGGTTAAAACAATGTCCAGCGGTTCGCAGCCCGTGTAATAAATATTATCCCAGTCAGAAACAGCCTCCTCTATCTGGCAGAGTTCCGCGCACATTCTCTCGCTCTCACATCCATTCATTGCCGCCATAATCGCATTCACTTTATGTTTCAGATCATGTGCATGGATATTTACTGCTTCCATACTCTCCTTAGAAAGCTCAAACTGCCTTTTCTGTCCCTGATACAGATTTGCTATTGTTACCTGATCGAGCTTCATTCGAAGCCAGCCCAATGCGAAAAACTGAAACGTCAGGGTTAATACTGTGATAAGCACCTCTGAAAGCAAAAGAAAAATATACAGCTCATGTTTACTCTTTGGCGCATCTACATTAGAAAAAGACAAGTCAAGGATTGTCACCACTACGATTAATATCAGTACGCTTTTGGGAATCAGATCATCCTCTATCTCTCTATAGCCTCGGATAAAAACCAAATATGAGCCGGCACATACCAGCCCATATACCAGAAAATAGGCTCCCAGCCCCTTAATATCCTCAAACAAAAGCTGCCACATGTTTGAGCTGTATATTCCTCTCGCCGCACAGACGAGAAAAAAGATACTTCTGGCAGCTATTCGAATTGATAAAGCCGCCACAGCAATAAAAATCGTATTTTGGACTGTGGTCGTAAAGATTGCACTGATAAATAAAACTACTACCCCCGCCATAAGCAGACTAAAAATCAATGTGACGCAATACGACCAAATAAATATATGCTCTCCGTCATGCCCACCTGCATAATCAAGAATTACTTTTCTTGCAAACCTCAGCATTATGGATGACATCGCAAAGACAGGAATACTCATCAGAAATGTCCATATCCATCCGCTTCTTTTCCTGTATGCCTTTAAAAACAGGAGAGATGCGCACAGTATCTCCGCGGCAAGCAGAAAAAAACGCAATGACTGCGACACCACTTTCATTTAAATTTCCCCCTGCAGCATTCAACTGATAACGGCTCCAAAACCACTTCTGCATATCTGATACAACAGCGGCTCTGTAACTGCAAACGGTACATTGCGCAGCTTGCTCTCATTTGACATAAGTCCACGCACAGCTTTAGCCACCAGTTCTTCACTCACATCATCCGGTTCCAATAACCGATGTATAAATGCCGTAAAATACTGTATATCAGGAAACCCTGCAAGAGAAAGTACTTTTTTACGGATCATCGGCCCCGATGCCGCAAGATATCCCGGCAGAAAATAGCCGACTGCTTTGCCGTGCGGTACTCCCTTCTCATACGTCAGATAATAGCTCAGGCCATGCGGCAGTGCTGTACCGGTATGCGCAATAGCCATTCCTGCCAAAGTAGAGGCAAACATCATCGTATCGCAATCCTGCACAGTAATCCCGGCTCCGATCAGAATATTCTTTGCACTTCTCCATACTCCCAGGCCATACTCACACAGCATCCGGCTGAAATCCGTCGCATTTGTATTAATATAACTTTCCATAAAATGCCCCAGTGTATCCACTGCCGTATTCACGATAATCTCACGTTTTGTACCCATCAGATATTTGCCATCCACCAGCGCATACGCGGGATAAATTTTGTGAGGAAGGCTTGCCTTGATACAAGCATCATGACGCGTCAGAATCGCATAAGGAGTAACCTCTGAGCCTGTTCCGCATGTTGTCGGCACCTCAACCACCGGAAGCGCCGCATCATAATCCTTCTCCCCGGCAATATTCTTTTCATAAAGATATTCTGCTCCTCTGTCCGCATGAGCCAACATCAGCGCCACTGCCTTCGCCGCATCCATCGGTGAACCGCCGCCAACGCCGATCACAAAATCCGCCTGCTGCTCAATGCCCTTTTCCCTAATCTTTAATACATGCTCCACAGATGGATTTTGCTGTGTTTCATCAAATACAAAATACTTGGTTCCCTGATGCTCAAGAGCTTCCGTAACATCCGCCAGAGCTCCGTTTTCAGCTGAACTCTTTCCCGTTACAATCAAAGCCTTCCTGCCCAGACTCGCCCACTCGTTCCCGTGCTTTTTTACAGAATCCCTCTCACTGTAAATCCTGGTTGGCAAATAAAAATGCATCCTCTTCTCCCTGGCTTTACGCCTTTTTTCTTTTGTCTTTCTGTGTTTTTATTCCGGCTGCTTCTACACTTCTTCTACTGCTTCTGCGCTTTCTTCCACTGCCTCTGATGCCTTTTCTACTGCTTTCGCGCTTTCTTCCACTGCCTCTGATGCTTCATCTACTGCTTCCGCGCTTTCCTCCACTGCCTCTGATACTTCTTCTACTGCTTCCGCGCTTTCTTCCACTGCCTCTGATGCCTCTTCTACTGCTTCTGCGCTTTCCTCTACTGCCTCTGATGCCTCTTCTACTGCTTCTGCGCTTTCCTCCACTGCCTCTGATGCCTCTTCTACTACCTCGGCATTCTCTTCTGCCGCCTCTGCTGACTCTTCCACTGTCTCTGCTTCCACCGCTTCCTCTGTCGTATCATCTGCTGCCGGCCCGTCACTTTTTTCGGCAGACTGTGCCTCCGTGACATCTACAGAATCTACGACAATTGCATCCTCATCTGCTTCGTCGGGATTTACAACCTCAGGCATCTTATTTCCACAATTCGAACAGAAACGCTCCTTTTCTCCTACCTCCATATTACAGCACGGACACAGAACAACACCTTTTACTTTGCGAATCTGCTCTTTGAGCTCTTCAATCAAATCACTCTTTTCATTAATTGTCTCAATCTCTGTTTCAAACCCGGAAAACGGAGCCTCTTTATACTGTTCGTACAGCTTTTTACCAATCTCCGTATACAGATTATTAATCTGCTTTTTGGTATCGCTCACTTTATTGTTGAGCTGTCTGACCTCGTTCATTTTCTGTACTTCTTCAACTGTATCCTTACCAAACTGTTTCACTTTTTTTCCAAATACTTCAAAATTCATATCCAAATCCTCCTGTCTATTTATTATAAATTAAAGCCATAAATACCAAATCTTTATCAGAATTATTTTCTAGCGCGTGCCCCTGACCTACCTCAATGACACAGACATCACCCGGACCAACTGCAACTCTCGAACCATCCTGATCAACAAAAGTTCCTTCACCCTCTAATATAAAATATGGTTCTGTGTTGTCAATGTGCTCATGCCAGCCTATACTACTTCCCGGTTTTAACCGGACAAGCGCATACATACTGCCATGCCCATTCAGTTCCTCTTTCGAAACAATATGATGAAACTCCGCCTCACCATTGCCGCCCCGAATTCCCTGTTTTATCTCCACCTGTGTTTTTCTGACCATAAGGCCACCCCTTTCTCTATCACAGATTTTTCCCATACCGATGCACGGATCTTTTCCTGAGCTGATCGCCACTGCCCCGGCTGGCTGCTCGTGATAAATTTATCTTAAAAAAACAGCCAGAAATTGTCAAGGTGTCCAAAAAAATGTTCAGAAAAATTTAAGTACCGCAACATATTTCTTCACATTTTGTAATGATAGTGGAAAATCTTTCAGCCACGCCTTTGCCGGAAAACCAGGTTTTAAATTTTTTCAATATCTTACTTTTGTTGACAAAGCAAACTATTTCTCGTAGAATTTCTTATACTTATTTTTCCGCCTTTTCACACAATATGTCCTATTATTTTATTTGAGGTGTCTGCACATGAAATCCCGTATAAAAGAAAATTATAATCACACGCTCTATGCCTGCTTTATCGGCTATATCATTCAGGCAATCGTAAATAACTTCGTACCGCTCCTGTTTTTAACGTTCCAACGGGAATATGGTATTTCTCTGGAAAAAATATCACTGCTTATTACCCTGAACTTTGGAGTGCAGCTTCTGGTTGACTTTCTGGCCGCAGGATTTACCGACCGTATTGGTTATCGGATCTGCGTTATAGCAGCACAGCTCTTTTCCTGCACCGGGCTTCTGGCTCTTGCATTTTTGCCTGAGCTCATGCCCGACCCATTTTTCGGCCTATTATGTGCCGGAATTATTTATGCAATTGGCGGAGGATTGATCGAAGTTCTGATTAGTCCGATCGTAGAATCATGCCCAACCAGGCGCAAGAAAGCGGCAATGGGTCTGCTGCATTCTTTTTATTGCTGGGGGCACGCAGCAGTTATTCTGATTTCTACGCTATTTTTTGCAGTTTTCGGTATCCAAAACTGGCGAACCCTGGCCTGTATCTGGGCTGCTATTCCGCTTTTGAATGCTCTTTATTTTACGCAGGTACCAATCGCTTCCCTGAACGAAGAAGGCGCCGGCATGACCATAGCTGCGCTTCTCAAAACCCGCATGTTCTGGTTTATGATTGTTTTGATGGTCTGTGCAGGGGCCTGTGAGCAGGGAATCAGTCAGTGGGCTTCCGCATTTGCCGAATCCAGCCTGAACGTCTCCAAAACAGTTGGCGACCTTGCCGGACCGTGTGCCTTCGCTGTTTTGATGGGGCTTTCCCGAATCATCTATGCCAAATTCAGCGAGCAGCTCTCCCTGTATCATTATATGTTCTGGTGCGGCCTGCTTTGCCTCATCAGCTATCTGCTCGCATCCCTTGCTTCCAATCCAATCCTTGGCCTTGCCGGCTGTGCGCTCTGCGGCCTTTCGGTTGGTGTCATGTGGCCTGGTACCTTCAGCCTTTCCTCCCGCAATATCCCCGGAGGAGGTACTGCCATGTTTGCTTTTCTGGCTCTCGCAGGGGATGTCGGCTGCGCCGGAGGCCCAACCCTTGTGGGTTTCATTTCCGGCCAGGCTGGCGGCAATATAAAAACCGGTGTCTTAACCGGAATCGTATTTCCATTGCTCCTGATCTCTACGCTGCTATTCTTAATGAAGAACAGGCGCGCCGGTTAAATCCGGCGCACCTTCCTTTCCTCCTTGGAAATTATTTAGCTTCTGCTTTCCTGCTGTGCCTCATTCGTGTTAACGTTCACCGTGATATCTTTTCCTTTCCCTGAATCCTTCAGAGTCGCACCCATAAAACCTGCCAACAAGGCTTTCACATCAATTCCAAGCGACTCACCAAGCCCATCTGAAATCTGCGTTACTGTATTCAGGATATTTCCTGTCAGCTGTGCAGAATCACCGCCGTACATCCGAATCGAATCCACATTGGTATAAGCCTCTCCTGCTGCTTTTGCTATTGCCGGAAGCTGTTCAAAATACGAAGTCAATGCTTTCAATTGCATATCTAGCTGTGCAGCTTCCCCATACTGTTTCATTGCCTCTGCTTTTTTCAGGATGCCTTCTGCTTCTGCAAGTGCCTTCGCCTGAATTGCCTCTGCTTCCGCCTTTCCTTTTGCGGCAATGGCCTCCGCCTCTGCAAGACCGGCTGCCTTGATTGCCTCCGCTTCCTGTTCTTTCGAATATTTCTCTGCTTCTGCCTTTGCTTTCTGCGCTTCGGCCCGCTGCAAGGCTTCAAATTTCTCTGCCTCCGCCTGTTTTTGACGTTCATACAACTCTGCCTCGGACTGCTTTTGTGTTTTGTAGAGATGTGCATCTGCTTCCTGCTGCGCTGCATACTTCGATGCCTCTGCCTGTTTTTTCACCGTTGCTTCCAGAGATTTCTCTGTAATTGCAACTTCACGTTCCTTCAGCTCAATCGCCTTTTCCTGACGTGCAAGGTTAGCATCCGCAGATGTAATTTCAATCGTTTTTCTCTGCTCCTCCTGCTGAATCTGATATGCCGCATCTGCTTCCGCTTTTTTGATGTCTGAAATCTTTTTCAATTCAGCTCTCTGAACATCAAGATCATTCTGCTTTTTCGCAATTTCCGTATCCGCTGCCACCTGAGCTTCGTTTGCAGCCCGGGAAGCCTCCGCTCTTGCCACTGCAATCTCACGCTCTGCATTTGCCTTTGAAATTGCCGCATCCTTGCTGATCTGTACGGTATTTTCCAATCCCAGATTTTCAATTACACCATTGCGGTCTTTAAAATTCTGAATATTAAACGTTGTCAGGTCAAGTCCCATGTCCCTGAGGTTCGGTGTCACATTTTCAATCACCTTCTCAGCAAATGCCTTTTTGTCTCCCTGAATCAGTTCTTTTAACGTTGTCTGAGAAATAATCTCCCGGATATTTCCTTCCAGAACTGGTGTAATAATTTCTCTGATCTGTTCCGGCTTATATCCGATAAACTTTGATGCTGCAACCTTTAACAAAGAGGGCTCCTGAGAAACCGCTACATTTGCAACCGCATCCACCATAATATTAATAGCATCTCTTGTCGGAATCTCATCTCTTGAAGTAAAGTCTGACTGAATATTTTCAAGCGACAGATAATCTACGCGCTGTAAAATCGGAATCACAAAACATCCTTTTCCAATTACTGTCTTGCAGCCTCCAGGCCCGGTCACGATCATTGCCACATTCGGCGCTGCCTTTTTATACATTACTTTTGATACAACAATAAGAATTGCAAGTATTGCTACAATAAGTACAATTCCTGTGAAAACAGGGACTAATCCTGATACCATATTATTTTTCATACACTTTCTCCTTTCGCAATTATCCAATGTACCTACTATTTTTATTGATTTTCACTGTTACGAAAACTACTGTGGCGGTCCATCTCCCATTTTTGTCGCTCCTTTTTAAATTATTTAATTTTATGAATATCCGGACATTTCATCTAACTATAATTTATGGAAATCTGCATTGCGTTTTTCCATAAACGGCATGGGATATGCCGTAAATTTGATCACAGGATTCGCGCAGCGTTTCCTGTTAATATGAAAAAAGAGACTTATCATGACTCTGTCACAATAAGTCTCGCCATCTCATTTGATACGGGTACACATCGCACCGTTCTGACGTTTTCAAACCCATCCTTTTGGACGTTTGGCTACTCCCTTGTTGGATTGTTAAAAATATAACACTTTTCTGCCTTTTTGTCAATATATTTATATATAAATTTTCTATTCTCTGAAAATTTCTCAAGCTAGTAAAATTATCACGATGAGCTTTCTGAAAAGTAATGATTCTTTGTAATAAAAAAACTCCTGGAAATCCAGAAGTTTTTAAGAGGCGCGAACCGGATTTGAACCGGTGATAAGGGTGTTGCAGACCCGTGCCTTACCACTTGGCTATCGCGCCATATAAGTGACTCCTACGAGAATCGAACTCGTGTTACCGCCGTGAAAGGGCGATGTCTTAAC
>CAOJHI010000063.1 GCA_948436005.1 uncultured Lachnospiraceae bacterium | reverse complement strand
GTTGACAAGCTCCGTATATTCCTTGAACAGCTTATAATCACCGGTTCTTGTGGATTCCTGTAAAAGATGAATGGTCCGCGGATTATACCTGTGGTGCTCTCCTGCGCTTCTTGATTTATGCCAGCCCATGCTGTCCAGCGTCAGATCTTCCTGGAGCCCCAGTGGATCAAATGCGCTTGTATGGCGCTCATCCACATCACGCTCAATATCTTCTATTGTAATACCGCCAATACGGCTCACCGTATTTGTAAAATATTTATCAATCACTTCCCGGCTGATGCCGATCGCCTCGAAAATCTGTGCTCCCTGATAAGACTGAATCGTCGAGATTCCCATCTTTGAAGCAATTTTTACAATTCCGTTTATAATCGCCTGATTATAGTCATCAACTGCCGCATAATAATCCTTTTCCAGCATCCCGGTATCAATCAGCTGATGAATCGTATCCAGCGCCAGGTATGGGTTGATTGCACTCGCGCCGTAGCCCAGCAGCGTTGCAAAATGATGCACCTCCCGCGGCTCTCCGGTCTCCAGAACAAGGGCCAGGGACGTTCTGCGCTTTGTTTTTACGAGATACTGGTTCACTGCTGAGATTGCCAGCAGGGACGGAATCGGCACGCGCAGCTCATCAATGCCGCGGTCTGTCAGCACCAGGATATTCGCGCCGTCACGCAGCGCCCGGTCCACCTCAAGGAACAGATGGTCAATCGCTTTCTCCAGTCCCGTATTTTTATAAAAGGTAATCGGAATTTCCGCCACCTGGAAGCCCCTGACCTTCATATTTTTGATCTTCAGCATATCTGTGTTCGTCAGAATCGGATTTTCAATTTTCAGCACCTGGCAGTTCTCCGGCTGTTCCTCCAGAACATTTCCCTCTACACCAATATACATTGTCTTGGAGGTTACGATCTTCTCCCGGATTGCATCAATGGGCGGGTTCGTCACCTGTGCAAACAGCTGCTTGAAATAATTAAACAGCGGCTGTCTGCGGTCGGAGAGAACGGCCAGCGGCGTATCAATTCCCATTGCGCTGATTCCCTCGCTTCCTGTTGTCGCCATCGAAAGAATCGAAGTCCGGTAGTCCTCGTAGCTGTAACCAAAAGCCTTCATCAAACGAAGGCGCATCTCTTCTGAATAGGACTCCACGCGTTTGTTTGGAATCTTGATATCTTTCAGCTTCACAAGATACTGATCCAGCCATTCGCCGTACGGCTGCCTGGAAGCATACCGGGTTTTCAGCTCTTCGTCGTCCACAACCTCGCCCTTTACTGTATCGACCAAAAGCATCTTACCCGGATGAAGCCGTTCCTTCAGCACAATTTTTGCCGGATCAATATCCAGCACTCCCACTTCAGAGGAGAGAATCACGTAGCCGTCTTCTGTAATGTAATAGCGGGAGGGACGCAGGCCGTTGCGGTCAAGCACTGCTCCCATCACATCGCCGTCACAGAACAGAATCGAAGCCGGGCCGTCCCATGGCTCCATCATCGTCGCATAATACTGATAAAAATCCTTCTTTTTCTGCGACATCACCGCATTGTTCGCCCATGGCTCCGGGATTGTGATCATCACTGCCAGCGGAAGCTCCATGCCGTTCATGGTCAGAAATTCCAGGGTATTATCCAGCATCGCTGAGTCAGATCCTGTCGCATTGATTACCGGAAGCACCTTATGCAGATCGGATTCCAGATACGCAGAGGAGATCGTCTCTTCGCGGGCAAGCATTTTGTCCGCATTGCCGCGGATTGTATTGATCTCGCCGTTATGTACAATAAAGCGGTACGGATGCGCCCTTTCCCAGCTCGGATTTGTATTGGTACTGAATCTCGAATGGACGATCGCTATCGCAGATTCATACTCCGGATCCTGCAAATCCTTAAAAAAGGTGCGCAGCTGCCCTACCAGAAACATCCCCTTATAAATGATGGTACGGCTGGAACAGGAAACAACATACGTGGTATCGTTTGACTGTTCAAAGGTCCGCCGGAGCACATACAGCCTGCGGTCAAACGGAAGGCCCTTTTCCACCTCTTTCGGACGTTCCACAAATGCCTGCTCAATACAGGGCATTTTCTCCAGCGCTTTATGGCCAAGCACCTCCGGCACAGTCGGTACCTGTCTCCAGCCAAGAAAATTCAGGCCCTCCTTTTTTACGATACTCTCGAACATTTTTTTCGCCTGATTTCTTTTCAGGACATCCTGCGGGAAGAAAAACATGCCGATTCCGTAATCTCTTTCTTCACCCAAAAAAATGCCAAGGTCCAAACAGGTTTTCCGGAAGAATCTGTGCGAAATCTGCAGCATGATTCCAACTCCATCACCTGTTTTTCCCTCGGCATCTTTGCCAGCTCTGTGCTCTAAATTTTCTACAATACTAAGTGCATTTTCTACTGTCTGATGAGTCCTGATCCCCTTGATGTTGACCACTGCTCCGATTCCGCAGTTGTCATGCTCAAACTCGGGCCGGTACAGCCCCGGGCTCACACAGACAGATCCGGAAGTGTTTCTCGAATCCATCTCTGTCCCTCCTGCCTGTTTCTTTTTCAGGTTTCATCATACACCTATTTTTCTGTTCTGTAAACAGCTTTTTTCTCTCGAATTGTCTGATTGTTTTTTAACTTAGCTGTATCAACTTGATTTATCAGTTTATTTAAGGCGATTATTTGAAATAATCGCCTTCTTACCTTAAATTTCCCTATGTGTTTTTCCTGTATTTAACATAAAAAAGTAAAAATAATTGTGGTCAGATTCGCACCCATATGGAATAGTACGGGAAATAGAAACAATTTTCCATGCTCATAAACGGCTGCTAATGCAAGCGCCATCGGAAATGCAAAAATCATCTGAATCGGATTTCCGTGATAGACCGCAAATAAAAGTGAAGACAAAAATATGGACACCTTCACTGGGAAAAAGTGTTTCATCCTCGTGTAAACCAAACCGCGAAAAATCAGTTCCTCTGCAATCGGAATCACGGCACCAAGTCCCAATACCTGTAACAAAATGCCGCTTTGCAGCAGATTTTCCTGCACCTCGTTGGAAAAATAATCCTGGATATGAACAGCCTCCAAAACGGCGCTCCACGCAAGATTCAAAAAACCTCCGGCAATAAAACAAAAGATTCCAAAGCAGACAATCCATTGCCAGGAACGCTTTTCTGCACTTTTCCCGGCAGTATGCGCGGCACTTTTAATCTCATCCTTTCTCGCCTCTTTCCCACTCCCTGCTGTCCAAATGCGGTCTTTCCGGTACATCTGATACGCCAGCGGAAGCGTAATCGCCGCTGCCGCCGTCGTGCTGGCTGCCGTACTGCCTATCTTCAGAAAACCCATTATAAGCCCTGCTGCAAATGATATTCCCAAATGGAGTAACACAGGCGTAACCAGAGAAAAAATGCTGATTTCTTTTTGTCTCATATTCTGTTTTTCCTTTACCTGATAGTATCCTTCCTGTTTATTTTCCATCCATGTATTCGCTTCAATTGCAACATTGCTTTAATTTTCCGTCCAGAGGCTGATCTATCATCCGTTCTTTACCTCTAATTGGGAATAACAGGAACTTCCATAGAAGCGATGTGCCATGCACCATGATGCCATGCCATCACAAACTCAGCGTTATTATCTCCCGACATCACGCGAGTCTCCCCCTCCTGCACCACGTTACCATTCTCCGGCCTTTCCGTATCTGTTTCCTCTGTTCCTTCCTCATCTCCCTGCTCTTCCTCAGAAGGTTCCGAAGACACATTTTCGCGCATAATATACCGGTATGACAGTTTCACAGGTACTGTGATTGCCCCAGTCGCCTCTCCTGTAAAAGCAGGCGTTCCGAACTGAACCGCAAAATCGGTAATACCTGCGCTTTTAAAGACTGCTGAATCTTTATGAAATTCCTGCCCCTGCGCCTCCACAAATGCCGTCGCCGCATCAGAACATTCTGCCAAAAGCTCCTCCAAATCCTCTGTTTTTTCCCGGGCTGCGCAAGAATACAGCTGTTTTAACGCCTTAATTCCAAGTTCTTTGCATACATCCTGTGCTGCCTGTCCAAGCGTCATTTTCTCGCCATACTCTGCGTTTCCATCCAGCGGATCTAAGGTTCCGTTCACTGAATCAAACGCCGGATGCCGGATTGACAGACTAATCCGCCCTGGCAGCAGAGATGGAATCTGGTAACAATCGTAGGACGGCAGGACTCCATCCCTGACCAGCCAGGATGCCTCTGCCTTTCTGCCATCCAGATAAACTTCTGCCCCGGCAGGAACCGTCAGTACAAAATCCTTCACCATGCAGTGTCCGGAAAGCACCTTCCACTGATCAAACACACCAAACAACAGGTCTGTCTGTTTTTTTACAGTGAAGGTTTCTTCCATCTGCACAGCTCCTTCCGCATCTTTAAACTCTGTACGGTAATCCACGTATTCGTTTCCGCTTTGATCTCTTCGTTTTTCTGAACCGCTGATGGTATAACTGCTGGAAAGGCTGTACTTTTTCTCTGACAGCGCTGCTTCATATTCCTCAGGTGTCATCGCGGCATCCTCAGACTGGTCGAGCAGGGTATAAGCCTTTTCGCCGCTGTTCTCAATCAGAAGCGCAATGTATTGGTCTGCTGCATATTCTGGCGTGCTCTGGCGGTATGCCTGCCAGCCTGCTGCACCGCCGCCGAACAGAACAATCACAAACGCCAGAATCACTGTTTTTATAAAAACTCTTTTCCATACACTCATGTTCTTACCTCCTAATATCCTGCAAGCGCTGCTTCATAGTTTAAAATAACCTCTAAGTTCGCTTTCTCATAGTCATTCAGGTAATCAAACATGTTTGCATCAAAATCATCCGGTTCATAAGTCGGCACATACCATGATTTCCCGTTAAAATATTCCTGTATCTCCGGTGTGCGGAACTTGCGCCCATGAAGTGCAAAAATCTCATTGCGGATCAGGCATAGTTCGTCCAGGTTATAATTATACAGCTCACTCTCATCAATATAACGGCTGTTGATTCCCCACAGGATAACATCATCCGGTGCGGATACCGGAGGTTTTTCAATGATGATATTGTCAGAGCCGCCGGAAGAGCTGCCTGTATTTCCGCCCGTGCTGCCGCCTGTTGAGCCCCCTGAGGAACCACCTGTGCTGCCACCTGCTGAGCCTCCCGTGGAACCGCCTGTGCTGCCGCCTGTTGAGCCCCCTGAAGAACCACCCGTGCTGCCGCCTGTTGAGCCTCCTGAGGAACTTCCTGTATTTCCGCTCCAGTCGGTTCCATCTGTATAGTAATAATATCCGTTACCAGGATCTGTAATCACAATCGCCGGCCCGGAATAATCATCTCCTGAAGAACTGCCGGCATTTCCATCATCCCAAGAAGAGCTTCCCGTGTCATTTCCTGATCCGTTACTGTCTGAGCCAGTACCGGCCGAATTACCTGAGCCTCCTTCATAAGAACCGCTTCCTGAAGTTCCTGCACTATCAGCTCCGGAGCCTGCTCCATTTTCATTCGTCTGCGTGCTGTTTTTTATCGGATTTCCATCCGCATCCGTCTCAGTCTCTTTCTCTGTTTCCTTTTTCTTCGGAGGCTCTGTCTCGACACCTTTTATAATATTACCGGATGCTGTGACTGTAAATGCATCTGTCTCGTATACTCTGTTCTCGCTTTTTTCCGGCGGAGCCGTTTCTTTTGTCGTATCCGGCGTTGTTTCTTCAGACGGCATCACCAAAGATACCATTCCTTTTTCCATCACAAGATTCGCAGTCCCAAACGATGCACCCGCCACCAATACGCAACAGGCCAAAAAACCACTGTTACGCCTTATGACATTTCGTTTCCTTTTCATTTTTATACTCATCCCCTTTATGGGGCATCATATCACAGATGTCGAAAAAAGTCTACCTACAGGACTTTGCAAGGCATAAACAAAAAATTATTTATAAAGCACATCGTTCAGGCCCCTTCTTTTTTATAATTATTTTATAGATCTTTTCTTTCTTTTTTTCTTCTTCCGTGCTACAATATTATTATGTTACTTTTATATATTTCATGTGACTTTTTAATCCATACATATCATTAATAGACTCAATTATACAAAAAATACAGGGAAAAAATATTATGACCAAATACGAAGCACTTAAAAAATATTTCGGTTACTCTTCTTTCCGTACAGGCCAGGAAACGCTTGTAGATGCCCTGCTCTCAGGCCGCGACGCTATGGGGATTATGCCAACTGGCGCCGGCAAATCGCTCTGTTACCAGATTCCGGCGCTTTTACTTCCTGGTATTACGATTGTCATTTCACCATTGATTTCTCTGATGAAAGATCAGGTGGCAACACTCAACCAGGCAGGTATCCATGCTGCTTATCTAAACAGCTCCCTGACGTCCGGCCAATACAAGACAGCTCTGCAAAATCTGATCCGTGGCCAGTACAAAATCGTATACGTAGCCCCTGAACGGCTGCTTACAGACAGCTTTATTGACGCTGCACGCAGGATCGATATCTCCATGATCAGCGTAGACGAAGCACACTGCATCTCCCAATGGGGGCAGGATTTTCGCCCGAGCTACCTGCACATTCCGGATTTTCTGGACCATCTTGCACACCGGCCTGTGATCGGTGCCTTCACGGCAACAGCAACGCGCGAAGTACGAGAAGATATCCTTTCCCTTCTAGCCTTGCAGAATCCCGTACACATCGTTACCGGATTTGACCGGAAAAATCTGAGATTTACTGTACAGCAGCCCGCAAGCAAGTTAAAGGCTATGTTCGAAATCCTCAGATCGCGCACAGATGAATGTGGCATCATCTATTGCCTTACCCGCAAAACCGTGGAAGAAGTCTGTGAAGAGCTGATTCGTAAAGGATATTCAGCGACACGGTATCACGCTGGTCTCTCTGATACAGAGCGCCAGCACAATCAGGACGATTTTCTGTATGACCGAAAACAGATCATGGTAGCCACAAACGCGTTCGGTATGGGAATTGATAAATCAAACGTCCGGTATGTGATCCATTACAATATGCCGAAAAACATAGAAAGCTACTACCAGGAAGCCGGCCGCGCAGGAAGAGACGGCCTTCCATCTGACTGTATTTTGTTATATTCAGGGCAGGATGTAGTGACAAACCAGTTTTTTATTGACCGAATGGAACCGCTGCCTGATACGGATGAAGAAACCGCCAGCGCCATTCGTGCCCGCGAACAGGAACGCCTGAAGCAAATGACCTTCTATTGCTTTACAAATGACTGTCTGCGTGCATATATTCTCCGGTACTTTGGCGAATACGGAGAAGGCTACTGCGGAAACTGCTCCAACTGCCTGACACAGTTTGAAGAAAAAGACATGACAGAAATCGCAAACAAGTTAATCTCATGCATCAAAAGCAGCCGACGCGAATATGGTCTTGTCACGATTGCTGACACCGTACATGGCAGCCAAAATACCAAAATTCTTCGGGCTCATCTTGATGATAATCCATACTACGGTTCGTGCAAAGACATACCAATCCATCTTCTTCGCCAAGTACTGAACAGCCTTGCCATACACGGATACCTTAAAATATCTGACGGAGAATATCCCGTACTGCAGCTTACTGATACCTCACAGAAACTTCTGAAAGGAGAACCTTTCCCTATGAAAATAGCAAAAGAGCGGCCAAAGCCTGCTACTGGAAAAAGCTCCAAATCAGAAGCTTCCGGCAACTCATCCGTCTGCTATGACCGCAGCCTGTTCGAAAAACTACGCATACTGCGCCTCGAAATCGCGCGCCAGGAAAAAGTGCCTCCCTATATTGTTTTTTCCGACAAAACACTTACGCAAATGTGCATTCTGCTTCCTAAAACCAAAGAAGAAATGCTTTGCGTATCAGGTATTGGTGAAATGAAATATGCCAAATACGGCGAGCGTTTTCTTTCTGCAATACAAAGAGGATAAAAGAAATATCTTTTCTCATATTACAAAAGCAGAGGGTACACCCGAAATGTTCCCTCTGCTTTTGCCAGCAGACTACTTTTCTTATATTCATTTTCCTTCTGTTCCACTCACGGTTATTCTGGTTGATTTATAAGATTCGTATCCAATACTGCTTCGTAATGATTATTTCCCAAATCATACTCCTCATATAATAATTTTCTTACTCTTTCATCGTGCACTGCCTGTTTCAGATCATCTATTCTGCCATCACCCAGGAGCATGTCTGTCAACGCCGCAAAAAGCTTTTCGCCCTCCTGCCGGCCTTCCCTTTTACCTTCTCTTATACCTTCTTTTATGCCCTTTTCTCTGCCTTCTTTTATACCCTTTTCTCTGCCTTCTTTTATACCCTTTTCTCTGCCTTCTTTTATACCCTTTTCCCTGCCTTCTTCTATCGCCCCTTTTCGTGCCAATTCCATCTGTCGCTGCTCATCGTATTCAAATATACTCACTTTTAACACCTCCGACCTGTTTTTCCTGAAAAAGTCTGACAGCACATTCTCTTTTATACACTCTTCTATCGCCATCTCAACTGCTTCAGAAAACAATTGATTCTCTCCATACTTTCTTACTTTATCCACAAAAACTGCATAATCGTACAGCAGCTTGCATCGCTCCATGAGCACCTTATTACAGCCAGCGTTTATATTCCACACTTCAGTCCTCAATTCCAAAGCTGGCATTTCTGTTTTAGTTGCAAAGGAATCTGACAGTTTTAATTCAAACCGCTCCGGGAGCTCCTCTTTTCCATTGTAAAATACAACAAACCTTGCCTCTGGAATTTTCACCACCTGCGGTCCATAAAGATTTTCATCTCTTGTCAAAGCTGAATATAAACTGCTCACATAAAATAAATTTCTTAGAGGCATATTTGGATTATTTGTCGATTGATGCTCATACAAATTTAATTGATCATATAAAAGAAAAGAAACATCATTTTTCATACCCAGATACACTGCATTTTCCAGTGTCGTTACCACCAGATCCTCCGCCTCTTCATAATCGGTTCCGTTCATTGCATTATACAGCTGTAACAGACTTTTCCGCTCTTTGAAAATCATACGAAAGACACGATCTCTGTATGTACGCAAGGGCACAGCCGCAATTTCACTAAACTCCTGCTTTTGATAATCAGCTTCCTTCTGTTGTAACCAATATCCATTTTCTTTTCTTAAATCTTTGTCTTCTTTCATTCAATGTCCTCCTTTTTCTTTCTGAGAGGACTCGTTTTTTGAAATCCTCTCTGCATTTTTAGGGAATCAGCATCAAGAATTTCTATAATTCTGCAGAATGCAGTAGAAAAACAGAATGGCATTTGCCATTAAGAACTAAAAGAAATACAATGCTTACTAAAATTATAACACCCGTGCTCAGAACTGTCATCTTCTTTTCAAAAAATTCTCAGGCTCGTTTTCTCCAACTATGAGCTGTATCCTCTGCGGCAAACAAATAGTGATAACTATATTTTATTCTTGCCTTTTAACTACCGGAATCCATACCTCATACTGTGCATTCTGCGGATCCGGATTCAAATAAACCTCGATATCCGGGGCATCTGCATACTCATATCCGGAGCCCGGCAACCACTCCGTAATAATGCGCCTCTCCAATTCCTGCACAGACTGATTAGTTCCTGGCCCGGAAAAAATTGCCCAGGTTGATGATGGTATGGTATATTCCTCAAATTCTTCGGTTGCCCGTGTACTAGAAACAGCAATAAAATATTTCCATTGTTCTGCATCATTGCAAATGCTTACTCCCAAAAGTCCCATAGGAGAAGCATTCATCAATTCCGCCAGTCTCTGAATTGTTCCATCTGTCACAGCATTTTGCCACATGTCAGGAACAACTGTAAAATTTTGTTCTATTTCCTGATAAAGTGATCTTGACACACCAACAATCCGAAAAGTATCCTTTTTTTCAATCCGATAGTTTATTTCCGAAGCACCTTTCACGGCAATATTAAAAACAATGGGAGAAAAAGACTTTAAAGATACTCCCTCATTTTTTACACAAGATGGGGCAATCCCATGAAAAGACTGAAAGGCTCTGTTAAATGCAGTTGGAGAATGATAACCGTATTTTTCTGCGATATCAACAATCTTTTCATTCCCGCCCTGCAAGTCTACTGCTGCCAGCGACATTCTTCTTCTCCGAATATATTCTGCCAAAGTGATACCAGCCATATAGGTAAACATTCTTTGGAAATGATATGAGGAACAGCATGCTACCCTCCCAAGCTGTTCATAATCGATGTTATCTGCAAGATGCTCCTCAATATAATTCATACTCTGATTTAATTTTTCAACCCATTCCATCTGTAGATCTCCTCCTGTACAAATTCGGTACCTTTCTATTCATCTGCTTCATTATAAAACATTTTTCTGGAATTTACCTCTCTTATCTTGCACTAAAAAGAGAGAAATCATTTTTTACTTTGCAGAACCGAATTTTGACACCGTGCATGCTACAGTAGTGCTTAAAAATGCCAGTATCCCAAGAAATAAAAGAACTGCACCACTTCGTTTGTCCCCCGCATTTTCCCCTTTTCTTTCCCCTTGCTGCTGATTATCTGTAAATGTTCCTTTCTTCCATTTTTCTATATTTTCCGTACCTTCTATTTCTTCATTTTCTAATCCTTCTATTTCCTGATCTGTATTCACTGCTTTTTTCTCAAATCTGTTTTTTTCTTCACTGCTACCTGTTTCACCTCTCATTTCTTCAGTACCATTATCTCCTGATACAGCCCGCATTCTCTCTATTTCCTCCCTGGCACTTGGCCTGACTTTTTGGTAATTTCCTGCCTCCTCCATCCTTTTTCCTATATATACCGGTATTTCTTCACTCCAGTATTCATTCCCTGACAGATCTCGCAAGAATATCTGATACGTCTGCCAGGCTTCCTCTGCCTCTGCCCTTATTTTCAATGGGCTGTCATTTTTCCCTGCCTCTTCACGCATCAGTTCACTGTTGTGATAAATCCGGATCACATCCATTCCTATGTTATCATGGGGTACAATACAAGCTGTTACTTCCTTTTCTTCATATACTTTTCCAGCCTCTAATCCCGTAACCGTGCAATTCGGCGCTGTCCAATCAAGAGCAAAAGCCACTCGTTTTCCCTGTATTCCTGTGTCACTTACATTTTTCGCCATATCTCCTGAAGAAAGCAGTAGTTCATAGATTCCTTCTTTTTTGAAATATTCGGCCGGGATTTTGTATTCATAACGTTTCCAGGACTCCCGGGTTCCCTGCATTGCAACCTGATAATCCTGTCCCTGTACGAGTTTCTGCAATTCCCCGTCACAACGGCAAAAAATCTCTGTTTCACTTACATAATCTATGTTTGTCTCATAGAAAACTATATCTTGTGCACCTGAAAGATAATACTGTCCCAGTTTTTCCCGTGTCTCCTCGGAAAGATCATAGACTGAACCAAAACGATTCACAGAAAAATCAAAGCTTGTTTTTGTTTGATTCCCTGATCTATCCTCTGCGTAAACTTCTATTTGATAAACATCATCGAAACTTTTTTGTCTTGGAAAATCAAAATATTCTGTCACAGCCCCATCCTCGCTTTCTGATTTTTCCCTTACAGAAGGAACCATTCCTCCATTTCTTCCCTGAATACTGCTTTTCATAGAACCTGCTTTATAATAGGTATCCCAGCAGGAAACTTTAATACTCACTTTTCCTGCATTCGCTGTCTCAGCTCCGACGCCTTCAATCACAATCTCCGGTGCTGTCTGGTCAATACAAATCACATCACTTTCTGAAAATGCCAGATTCCCCACCTGATCTTCAGTCCGGACATACATGCGGTACATCCCTTCTCTGTCAATCATAACCTCTTCTCCATTTCTGCATGGATACCATGTGATTTGCTCAGGTTCCTGCAAAGCTTTCCCCTTTTTATTGCACCGAATTACTGTATACACAGAACTTTTCAGTCCGCTCTTTCCATCCGGCGCTATCAGTATCCTTGGATAAGCTGCCTTTGCTGTATAAATAATTCCATCTTCTCTGATACCTGCCAAAGAAACAACCGCTTCCGGGGCTTCTCCGTCCACATAATAACTTTCTTTTTGAAGTGCTGATTCTTCTGTAACATTTCCCTCCTGATCTGTCTTCTGCAGCCGAAAGGCAAGTGTTCCATCTTCTCGAATATCCATCCGGCTGGCTCCACGGCTATAACCGCCCGATTTGGTTTCTACATAGAGATTACTTCCTGCCCGTACCCACAGCCGGTCATTTGCATCCCGATACCATGCATTCTGCTCTCCCCGTATCTCGTACTCCCTCCCACGCTGTACGCTTGGAGGCTGTTTGTCGGTTTCCGGCTTCCTGCCTGTTTCTAGTTCTATCTCTGATTCATTTTCTACACCTTCTTCCGTATTCGTCTCTGTTTCACCCTCACTTATTGCTTCCATTACATTTTCTGTTTCAGGCTCACTTCCTCCTTCTGTTTTCATTTCTGTCTCACTCTCAGTTCTTTCCTCCGTTTCTTTTTCTGGCACATCCTCACTTCCCTCTTCTGTCTTCTTCTCTGTTTCGCTCTCGCCTATTTCTTCCATTACATTTTTTGTTTCAGGCTCACTTTCTCCTTCTGTTTTCATTTCTGCCTCACTCTCAGTTCTTTCTTCCGTTTCTTTTTCTGGCACATCCTCACTTCCTTCTTCCTGTCTTATCTCTGTTTCACTTTCAATTGCCTGTTCTGTTTCTCCTCTGCTTCCTGCTTCTGTTTTCCTCTCTGTTTCGCTCTCGCCTATTTCTTCCGTGATAATTTCTGTTTCAGGCTCACTTCCTTCTCCCGTTATTGGTTCTGTCTTAATTTCATTTTTTGCTGCCGCTATATCTTTAGTTTCTGTCACTGCTTCTGTCGCTGTTTCTCCTGGCATTTCTGCTACATCTTCCGGCAGTTGTGACTCTCTCTCTGGCTCACTGCCCGATTCGCTTTCTGGCTCGCTGTCCGATTCACTTTCTGGCTCACTGTCTGATTCACTCTCTAGCTCGCTATCCGATTCGCTCTCTGGCTCACTGTCCGATTCGCTTTCTGGCTCACTGTCCGATTCGCTTTCTGGCT
>CAOJHI010000062.1 GCA_948436005.1 uncultured Lachnospiraceae bacterium | reverse complement strand
TTTGGCTCCATCTGCAGAGGTAGAGATAAGAGAAAGCGTAATTGTAAAAGCTTCATCCGCTTTCCAGATAAACGTTTCTGTTTCTTTCCCGGATGCTGCCACAGAAAGCCCCGGAAGCAGCTGCATCTCCGTGGGATCAGGCATTTTGGCAAGCGCAGCCTTGATCTGCCTGAGCATATTTTTGGCCTTGTCAGAAAGTGCCCCGCCGAAACCAGCCTCTCCATCATACAGATAATCTACAAGATAATGCTGCATTACGCGCATCTCTGAGGTACACCCTGCCTCCTCCATGATTGTTTTAATATTATACCCTCTGAACGTATGGCCCCATCCCGGTCCCCCATAACCGTAAAAAAGTGCTTTCCGGAGATATTTATCATCACCACCTTCGCTCAGTTCCACCATGCTCTTATATGTCGTCCCGCTTGGCGGAGACTGCATTGAATGCTGCATACAGTATGCATTTACCGTATAGGTCTTTCCGGAAGCTTTATAGCGCACATATTTATAGGAATCATTTCCCCCTTCCCCCATAGCAGAGTGAAATGGATGCAGCCTGCCATCTGAATAATAGTAGTATGTATCTGCTTCAATATCTGTCTTTTCATCCCATGGGTCTTCTGATGAAAGCAGCATAATACCGTTCTCTGCCTCATCAACCGCAACCCCTAAATGTACATCATCAGCCGGCATTTCAAATCGAAACGCACGGCTATCCGGGCAATATGTCACTTCTGAATACAAAAGATCCGCAGTATCATTGATCCGATTGGCTTCTACCATAGTTGTCTCTACCGCTGCCAGCCCTGGTACATTTGCCGTAAATTCTACAATTTCTCCGGCATCATACCTGCCGTCTTTCCGGTTTAGACGGATATGAAACTCTTCTCCTTCCACAATCTTTACCTGATACTCACCCTGTTCCACTTTTTTCAGCTCAGACTCCTGCTCTGTTTTTAATTCGGTTTCTATTTCAACGCCTGATTCGAATTTAATTTGTGATTCTGTTGATGATTCTATTTCATCCAAAAGCAAATCACCTTGTATTCCTGTCTCTTCCTGAATTGCAGCTTCTGTCCAAGTCTCTGTTTCCTCTATTTTTTCTGTCGTTTCCGATTCATTTGCTCCTTCCACATCTTTAGTCGTAGTTTCCGATTCATTTGCTCCTTCTACGTCTTTAGTCGTAGTTTCTGATTCATTTGCTCCTTCTACGTCTTCGCTCGCTTCCGACCTTTCCATGTCTTCCACATCTTCCGTTGTCTCTGATCTTTCCATATCTTCCACATCTTCGGCCGTTTCTGTTTTTCCCATATCTTCCACATCTTCGGCTGTTTCTGTTTTTCCCATGCCTTTCACATCTTTGATAGCTTCCTCTTTCTCTGCTTCTTCTACATCTTTGTTCGTTTCCGATTTTTCCAAACCTTTTACTATTTCCAACTCCTCTGGTTTTACCATACTGACTGCTCTTTTCGCTCCCCCCGGCGTGACCACACTTTCTGCCATCTCTGTTCCCCCCGGCGTTGCCAAATTTTCTGCCATTTCCAATCTCTCTGATATCTTCAATCCTTCTGATATTTCTGCCTCCTCTGATGCTTTCCTGCCTTCCTGCATTTCCATATCTGTCAATATTTCTGTCTTTATCGTCTGTGCGGAACAAACTGCCATTGGTATCAACATGTCAGATATAAGTACCATGCCTGTCAAAAATACTGCTGCAAATCTCCTGATTCTGTCTTTTTCTCTCAAATTATGACCTCTCTTTCATAAAATATATAAATAATCGCAAAACATTATAAAAATGAACCTCCAGGCAAACCAGCTAAATGACTGCAACCTCTCTGATTTTCTATTTTGCTCATCTTCTTAGCCTTCTTCCCTCAGTCCTTCCTATCTCCATCTTTCTTAATCTTTTTCTGCTTTTGTACTTTGAATTTTGTCCATTGAAATTGCTAAAACGGACAGACTTGTTATCGTAGACTTTTAGAATTTCAGAATCGATTCTCCTTACAATTATATCACTTATTATTTTATTTATCAACCACTTTTTGCATTAATATATAACTTTTTATTTTTAATATTTTTACACAAAAACATTGCATTGTTTTTCTTTCCGTGCAAACCTCTTTTTACGATTCCCATATTGTTTTCAAAAAAAAGACATGGTATACTGCCACTGTAATTGTATTGTATCCCAACTGAAGAATGGATTGCTTTGTGCAGGATTAGGATTTTTGAAATGCACGCGCAGAAAAACATGCAGTGAACCGCAGCCAGAGTACACTTCTCACACTCTCCCGGCGAATGTCCACTGTTCGGAACTGTACCATACGGACGGGAACCTTTTGTATTTTCTGCGTTGGCTTTTGCTCTTCCCAGACTGCGTATACCAACATTCTTTCTGCGGGAATAATAACAAGGAGGAAAATCTATGAAAACAAACACAAAATTCAACACATCGCAACTCGTCATTCTTGGCCTTATGACTGCAATTCTTTTGCTTATGGCCTACACCCCACTCGGTTATCTGAACATTGGTCCCTTGGCAATCACCTTCAATGTCATCCCCATCGCAATTGCAGCGATCACCCTCGGGCCAGTCGGAGGCGCAATTACCGGAGCTGTATTCGGACTTACCAGTTACCTGCAATGTATTGGTGTCGGTGGAACCAGCGCCATGGGCGTGATTTTGTTTGAAATTAATCCCGTACTGGCCTTTATCCAGCGTTTTATTCCCCGGCTTCTTGACGGGCTTCTGCTTGGATACATATTCCGCGGAATGCGAAAAATCACAAATATATCTATCGCAAGTTTCGTAACAGGTTTCTGTTCTGCATTTTTAAATACTGCCCTATTCATGAGCGCATTGGTGCTCCTGTTTGGCAATACAGAATACCTTAAGGGTTTGATTGGCGGAAAAAATATTATCCTGTTTATCTGCGGCTTTGTCGGAATCAACGCAGTATGTGAAATGATAGCTTCCACCCTGATTACCGGCGCTGTTGCCATGGCCCTGTATAAAGCACATTTCGTTCCGGCAGCCACGCAGAAAATGCATGCCTGATCAGAAAACGAAGTTAAATCAAAGGAGGACCCCATGATTCTCGCAGTTGACATCGGAAATTCCAATATCGTGCTCGGATGTTTTGAAGATGAAAAAATTCTCTTTATCGAACGGCTATCCACCAATCAGAACCAGACAACACTGGAATACACGATTTTAATCAAAAATATTCTGGAGCTGAATGGCCTCAGCCACCACTCATTCGAGGGCGGTATCATCTCATCGGTAGTTCCTTCTGTGACTCACACCGTACAGGATGCCATGTCCCGTCTGACCGGGAAACCGGTCATGGTCGTTGGCCCCGGAATCCGTACCGGACTGAAAATCCTTCTGGACAATCCTGCACAGCTTGGAAGCGACCGAGTTGCCGATGCAGTAGCTGCGATCCATGATTATCCATGTCCGCTAATTGTCGTTGATATGGGTACTGCCACCACAATTTCTGTTGTGGACAGAAATAAAAATTTCCTGGGCGGTATGATTATTCCGGGTCTCCGTGTTTCATTGGATTCCCTGACCATGCGCACCTCGCAGCTTCCGAAGATCAGTCTTGACCCGCCAAAACGCGTGATTGGCTCCAACACGATCGACTGCATGCGCAGCGGAATTATTTACAGCACAGCGTCCAGTATTGACGGCACGATTGAAAGAATCGAAGAAGAGCTTGGCGAAACGTGCACTATTATTTCGACCGGCGGGTTGGCCAAGACTATCATTCCATACTGCAAACGTAAAATACTCATTGATGACCGTCTTCTTCTGAAGGGACTTATGATTATCTACAACAAAAATGCTGCAAAATAAATTTCTCTACTGAAGCCTGTTTGTGGTCTGACTCACCATGCGGCAAGCTACATGGAATTTAAATTCTCACAGCGTTTTCCAAATGTCCGTTTTGCAGCTTATTGCATCACAGGTATAAAAAAGAGCACACCACACAAAAATCAAGTTTTGTGTATGCGCTCTTTTTTACATCGTGCAAATTCTGCTAAGCATACTTTTTACTATATTATATCTCTCTTGTGGCTTCTCTCAGCCATACGCGCTCTTCTTCCTCCAGATACGGAGAAATGTTCTCATAAACCTGCGCATGATACGCATTTAAAAGTCCGCGCTCCCGGGCACTCATCTGCTCCGGCACTACTGCTTCCAGATCAAATGGAACCATCGTGAGATGTTCAAAACACATAAATTGCCCGAATCTGTTCTGCTCCGCTTTTTTACAGACAATCATATTCTCATGTCGGATTCCCTATTCCCCTTCCACATAATAGCCAGGCTCGTCCGAGGTAATCATCCCCTCTTCCAGCACCGCATTCTCGCTTCGGTTTGACAATACCCTCCATCGAAAACCATTGGGCCCTTCGTGTACATTCAGATAGTAGCCGACTCCGTGTCCGGTCCCATGATTAAAATCCTCTGCCATATCCCAAAGCGGCCCGCGCGCCAGAATATCCAGATTCAGCCCAGTACAGCCATAACGGAACTTTGCTGCTGCAAGATTCAGGGTACCGCGCAGAACTGCAGTAAACATTTTCTTCTGCTCCTGCGTCACTTCGCCCATAACGATTGTCCTTGTGATATCTGTCGTACCCTCAAGATACTGTCCTCCTGTATCTGCCAGCAAAAATCCCTTTTTCTCAATTGGCACATCCGTCTCCGGCGTTGCCGTATAGTGGTTCATTGCTGCATGTGGTCCAAAAGAGACAATCGGTTCAAAACTGTTTCCCATGAAATGCTCCTGCTGTGCGCGTAATCCGTTCAGATACTCTGCCGCTGTCAGCTCTGTAATCGGAATCTTTCCGACATTCTGTTTCAGCCAGTATATAAATTTAGTAACCGCAACACCGTCCTTTCTATGCGCAATTCTCTCATTTTGCACTTCAACCGGAGTCTTGATGGATTTCGGCAGCAGCGTCAGATTTTCCTCATCCAAAATCTCCGCTCCATCTGGGATACTGCCTGCAAGCCGGCTGTTTACCTTCTCGCTGCACAGCAAAACGCGTTTTCCGGTTTCAATGGAGGAGGCATAAGTGTAAACTTCTTCATACGGACGCAGCGTCACGCCATCTTTCAAGAGCGCTGCTTTTACTTCCTCCGAGAATGCTTTTTCATTTGCAAACAGTAAAATTTCATCCTGTGTCATGGCCAGATAAGAAAGTACGACAGGATTACACAAAATATCCCCCCCGCGAATATTCAGAAGCCACGCAATATCATCCAGAGAAGCCAGCAAAAAAACATCGGCGCGCTTCTCCTGCATCTTCTGCCGAATCTCCCGGCACTTTTCACCCCTGGTTTTCCCGGTCCATCTGATATCCAGCTCATGCACGGGTTCACAGGACAAAGCCGGGCGTTCTTCCCAAATCTCACCCACAAGATCTTTGTGATCCTGAATTCGGATATTTATTTCTGCAAGTTCTTTGGAAAGCTCTGCGATCTCCCGGGCACTCACAGTCCGTCCGTCAAATCCCAGACACTGTCCATTTTTGAGATTACTCTTTAAAAATTCATGAATACTTGGCACGCCCGGCTCCCCCATCCGGAAAAGCGTCACACCGCTCCCGGCAAGCTGCTGCTCTGCCTGAATAAAATAACGCCCATCGGTCCACAGCCCGGCCATATCCTGAGTGACCAGAAGAGTTCCCGCTGAACCCGTAAATCCTGTCATATAAGCTCTGCATTTAAAATATTCTCCCACATATTCTGACGCGTGAAAATCATCCGTCAGAACCAGATAAGCATCTACCCCGTTCTCCTTCATCAAAGTACGAAGTGCTACAAGGCGGCCTGGTATTTTACTGCTCATTTCTTTTCCCCTCCTGTCTGTGCGGCAGATCACATTTTTACCTGTTCTTCCACACATTTCAAATTTTACCATAATGAATTCATTTATAGCATACTATTCTTTTCTTGATCTGTCCATCTGAGAAACTTTTTTCTCTGCAAAAATTTAACACCGGCTCTTCTGAAAGCGTTTCCAAATAACTTGTATTGCAGCCTTATCCTCCTGTTTTAGCTTGTAAATGGTTTCTGTTCGTTGGGGCAGAGGTTTGCCTACACCTTAGGACATATGCGCGCCGGGCGCAAAAAAAGACGATACGGAAACATCCATATCGTCTTTTGTAGCTCATCTGTATTCAGCTGTGAACAGAAAATTATTCTGTAATGTCAGCGTACATGAAGTGCCAGTATCCGTATGCAGAGTGCCACATTCCTGTGATCTTGCTGCTCTGCAGCCAGAAGTCATTGTAGTATGCCAGCGGACCGCATGCTGCGTCTGCAATCAGAATGTCCTCTGCCTTATGAAGTGCTGCGGAACGCTCTGCCGGGTCAATGGTTGTACGGGAAACGTCCATAGCTGCATCAAACTCTTCGCTTGCATATTTTCCGTCGTTGTTTCCATTGCTGGAGTAAAGCAGATCCAGCATATTGGACGGATCGTCATAGTCTCCTACCCATCCGTTACGTGCGATTTCAAATTCGCCGTTACGACGCATCGGTGTGAAGCTTGACCACTCAACGATTTCCACCTCAAGTGTAACACCGATCTCTTTCCATGCCTGCTGCAGATACTCTGCAACCGGTTTGTGGTAACCAGAATCATTTGTGGTGTAGTGAAGAACCGGCAGTCCTTCACCATTCGGATAACCTGCCTCTTCAAGAGCTGCAAGAGCGCCCTCGATGTCAGCTGTTGCATTCATATACGGCTGTCCGCCGTTTGCATTTGCTGAGAAATCGCTGCCGTCTGTATCTTTCCAGCCGCCGCCGATGAAGTTCGTTGCCGGTGAATAAGTTCCCTGCATCAGAGTATTTGCAACATATTCTCTGTCAATTGCCAGGTTCAGAGCTTTACGTACAAGTGCATTATCAAACGGCTCCACCTGTGTATTGTAAGAAATGTAATACGTACCGATGATCGGCTCTACATAGAATTCCTCGTTGCCCTCAAGGCTCGGGATTTCCTCGGTCGGAACGTCCTTAATCATAAGAACTTCGCCGCTCTGGTATGCACTGTAGGAAGCGTTTGCGTCCTCAATCAGATTCCATTTGATGCTTCCAAGTTTCACTGCATCTGCGTTCCAGTAGTTCGGGTTTTTGCTCATGATAATATGGGAACCCGGTACCCATTCTGTAATCATGAACGGTCCGTTACAGATATAAGTTTCCGGCTCAATTGCCCATGCATCTCCATTTGCCTCTACAGCAGCTTCCTGAACCGGGCTGAGTGTAGCAAATGCTGCCAGGCTGTCAAAGAAGGTACACGGAGCTGACAGTTTTACTTCCAGTGTTTTATCATCAAGTGCTGTAACGCCAAGTGCTTCCAAATCGCCGTCAATTGCATCTGCATAGCCTTCTACCATGCCGAGAACTGTCTCTGCATACGGAGCCGCAACTTCCGGATCACATACACGTCTCCAGCTGTAAACAAAATCATTAGCCGTCAGATCGCTGCCATCAGACCATTTCAGTCCGTCACGAAGATGGAAGGTCCATGTAAGGCCATCCTCAGAAGTCTCCCATGTCTCTGCCTGTCCCGGTGCAATCTGTCCATCCTGATCAATGGTCAGAAGGCACTCAAATGCATGCAGGATCATATTTCCACCATCTACGGCACTGTTCAGAGCCGGATCAATTGTCTCCGGGTCAGGACCAACCTGGACGGAAAGCTGCTTTCCCTCTGCTTCTTCTGCCGCTGCTGTCATTACAGTTCCGCTTACCATAGATACGGTCATCGCTGCTGCAAGCAACATACTGATTACTTTCTTTTTCATCTTATCCTCCTTATAGGGTTGAAATTTTTATGTGAACAGCATTTAGCTGTGACACATCATATAAAATAAAATTTGTCTGCATTTACTTATAAAATAAAATTTGTCTGCATTTACTTAATTGACTTTCTCAAGATTGTGGCACGCTGCAAAATGTCCTTTGCTGACCTCACGCCACTTCGGTACCTCTGCCGCACACTGTTCCGTCGCATAAGGACATCTTGTCCGGAAACGGCAGCCTGACGGCGGATTCAGGGGACTTGGTACATCTCCTTTCAGAACAATACGTTTATTTGCTCTTGCAATCTTTGGATCTGCAATCGGAATCGCAGAAATCAGGCTCTTTGTATACGGATGCAGGCTGTTGAAAATCAATTCATAGCTGTCCGCCAGCTCCACCAGCCTTCCGAGATACATCACCCCGATTCGGTTTGAGATATGCTTCACCACGGAAAGATCATGTGCAATAAACAGATACGTAAGCCCCATCTCTGCCTGCAAATCCTCAAACATATTGACTACCTGAGCCTGAATGGAAACATCAAGTGCTGAAATCGGTTCATCACAGACAATAAACTTCGGATCAACAGCCAGCGCCCGTGCAATGCCGACACGCTGTCTCTGTCCTCCGGAAAACTCGTGCGGATAACGGTTTGCATGCTCAGAATTCAGTCCCACGCATTCCAAAAGCCTCTGGATTTTCTGGTAGCGCTCCTCTTTTGAGGAGGCCAGATGGTGAATATCAATCGCCTCACCGACAATATCTCCAACCGTCATTCGCGGATCAAGGCTCGCATACGGATCCTGAAAAACAATCTGCATCTCCCGGCGGTACGGTTTCATATCCACCGCAGTTTTTTTGCCGAACTTAGGCTCCCCATTCTCCAAAATGTCATTGCTGTCCTCATCCATCATCGGAACATCACCGCTGTCAAACAGTACCTTGCCATCATAAACAATGCGTCCCTTTGTCGGCTCATACAGCCGGAGCAGTGACCGCCCCGTTGTCGTCTTTCCACAGCCGGACTCTCCCACGAGTCCCAATGTCTCTCCTTTCTTTACATAAAAGGAAACATCATCAACTGCCTGAACGTATTTTTTATTTTTGCCGAAACCTCCTGCCGGAAAATACTGGTAAAGATGTTCTACTTTGAGTAACTTCTCGCTCATTTCTTACTTCCTCCTTCCAGCTCGGCTTTCTGATTCATCCAACATGAGGTATAATGCACATCGCTGAAAAATGTAACCGGCGCCTTTTCACGCAGACAGATCTGCATACAGCTGTCGCAGCGCGAAGCAAACGGGCAGCCCTTGGGCGGATTCAGAAGATCGACCGGCGTCCCCTCAATCGGTACAAGACGCTCATGCTCTTTGCTGTCCATACGCGGAATACTACGGATCAGCCCCTTTGTATACTCATGCTTCGGAGCATAGAAAATATCGTCCGTTGTTCCGTATTCTACGATATTACCTGCATACATGACAGCAATATGATCGCACATACTTGCAACGACTCCCAGATCATGTGTAATCATCAGGATCGCCATGCCAAGCTTGTCTTTCAGCTCCATCATCAGCTCCAGAATCTGTGCCTGAATCGTCACATCAAGTGCTGTCGTAGGCTCGTCAGCAATCAACAGCTTCGGCTCACACGCCAGTGCAATCGCTATCATGACTCTCTGACGCATACCGCCGGAGAGCTCATGCGGATACTGTTTCAGACGTTTTTCCGGCTCATTGATACCGACCAGCTCCAAAAGCTCAATCGCCCTTGCCTGAATCTCACTTTTTGTTTTATCTGTATGAAGCTTCAGAACCTCCCGAATCTGATTGCCGATCGTATACACGGGATTCAAACTCGTCATCGGGTCCTGGAAAATAATAGCCACCTCATTGCCGCGCAGCTTCTGCATTTCTTTTTCGGACATGTCATTGATGCGATGTCCGTTAAAATCAAGCGTACCGCCTAAAAGCTTTCCCGGATGTGCGGTCAGCCCCATCAGGGAGTATGCTGTTACCGATTTTCCGGAACCACTCTCCCCCACGATGCCGAGAACCTCACCTTCAGAAACATGCAGCGATACATCATTCAGCGCTTTTACCTCTCCTGCCGGCGTAAAGAAGGAGAGACGCTCATGTTCAATGTTTACTAAATATTCACTCATTGCTCTCTTCTCCCTTAATTTTTCATCTTCGGGTCAAACGCGTCGCGCAGACCGTCACCCAGCAGATTAAAACTCAGAATAATCAAACTGATCAAAACTGCCGGAATAAACAACAGATATGGAAATGTATTAAATCCGTTGATCGCATCACTGGCAAGGCTGCCAAGTGACGGCATCGGAACTGCAACGCCAATACCCAGGAAGCTCAGAAAACTCTCTGTAAAAATAGAGGACGGAATCTGCAGTGTCGTGGTAACGATCAGCGTACCAATACAGTTTGTCAACAGATGCTTTTTAATAATACGTGCATTCGATGCACCGAGCGCCCTGGCTGCTGTGACATACTCACTTTCTTTTAAAGTCAGAATCTGGCTTCGCACCATACGCGCCATACCGCCCCAGTAAAGCAGGGCAAATACGATAAAGATACTGATCAGATTGCGTCCAAGCACCTGAATCCAGCCAAACCCCGGCGCCTGTGACAATTGCTCCAGAGGTGCCTTTAAGGCAAAGGATAACAACACAATCAGCAAAATATCAGGAATTGTATAAATAATATCAACAATACGCATCATAATGATATCGACCCATCCGCCGAAAAATGCTGCAATGGAGCCAAATACAGAACCGACAATCAAAATGATCGCTGCTGCCACAAGTCCGACAATCAGGGAAACACGGCTTCCCATCATAACACGGATTGCATAGTCGCGGCCATGCTTGTCTGTACCGAGAATGTGCGGAAACACATGCTCGCCGTTATCCATGCGTGCCTGCTCCTCCTCAGAATATTCCATTGGCGCCAAATGCTCACTGCCGCGGATCTGCTGTTCATAGCTGTACGGATAGAAAGCCGGCACCACAAATGAAAACAACATGATAATAATAACAATGACCAGGCTGACCATCGCAACCTTATTTTTCCGGAAACGGCGCACACCATCTTTCCAGAAGCTGACGCTCTCACGCATGATCACAAGACTCTGTTTTTCTTCATTGGATGCGGGAAGAAAATCGTCCGGATTGATTCTTGCCTGAAAGCTTAATGGATTTGGATTCTCTTTCATTCTTCTTCCCTCCTACTTCAATTTGATACGCGGGTCAACCAACTTATAAACAATATCGACGACCACGTTCATGAATACCATTAAAGTCGCCAGGAAAATCGTTGTTCCCATAATTACCGTATAGTCACGGTTCGTTATGGAACCGATAAATTCGCTTCCCAGACCTGGAATTGTAAAAATTTTCTCTACAATAAAACTGCCCGTTACCGTATAGGCAAGCAGCGGTCCCATGTAAGTAACAATCGGAAGGATTGCATTCCGAAGCGCATGCTTAAACAGACTGACCATCTGATTCAGTCCTTTTGCCTTTGCCGTACGCATATAATCCTGTCCAAGTACATCCAGCATGGAGGAACGCATCAGACGGGTTATGTATGCAGTCGGATAAAAAGCAAGCGCAAGCACTGGCATAATATAATGCTTCCAGGTTGACAGCCCAAGCGTCGGGAGCCAGCCAAGCCGCACGCCGAATACATACATCAGCATGGTACAGATTACAAAACTGGGCACCGCAATTCCGCACGTTGCTATGACTATGATAATATTATCTCCAATCTTTCCCCGGTTCAGAGCCGAAATACATCCAAGTGGAACTCCGATACAGAATGCAACCAGAACGGCCATACCTCCAAGCCGTGCGGATACCGGAAATTTACTCGTGATAATTCCAGATACCGTACGTCCGCGCTGCTTCAGACTGTCACCAAAATCCCCATGAACCGCATCCCCCATGTAGGTCAGATACTGTTCAAACAACGGCTTGTCCAGCCCATACTTTGCCTCCAGAGCTTTCAATGCCTTGGGACTAACTGCTTTTTCAGATAAAAACGGGCCGCCCGGCACCATATTCATCAGGAAAAACGTTAACGTAGCAACCAGCCAGACCGTGACAACTGCCATGCCAAGCCGCTTTAAGATATACTTTACCATACTGTATGTCTCCTTTTCTTATGACACTTGACAGCAGTAACCCCTGCTGTCCGTACCACCTGATTTGTGTACATTGGGGAAAATATACGGTCATATAAACCCAATTCCCTTTATTTCCCGTAAAAATGCACAACAAAGCAACACTTTTATTCTATTGAATTTCCACACATATGTCAAGCAAATCATCCCCAAAAAACACACAAAATTCTTCCTCAAATTCCTTAATAAAACAGCATACAAAATAGACTTTCTCTTCAAAATGTGGTAGACTATAAAAAATCTCAGGAGAAGGAGGTAGATACATGAACGCAGATGAAAAGCTTGATTTAATGTTGAATGAAATGCAAAAGATGAATGAACATTTACGAAATGTAGATGATCACTTACAAACAGTTGATGAACGCTTACGAAATGTAGATGGTCACTTGCAAACGGTTGATGGACGCTTACAAAATGTAGGCAATCACTTACAAACAGTTGATGAACGCTTACAAAATGTGGAAGAACACTTACAAACAGTTGATGGACGCTTACAAAATGTAGACGATCACTTACAAACAGTTGATGGACGCTTACAAAATGTAGAAGAACATTTACTGACCGTCGATGAACGGTTAGCAACATTGGAAAACGATGTTGCAGATATCAAAGATACGGTTCATAATAATTATGATAAAACATTAGAATTTTATGGTACATATAGAGAAGATCGCTATTTACTTGATGAACGTTTAGATGAAATGGCTGCCCATACTGATATGCTTCAGGCACAGACATTAAAAAATACTGCGGAGATCCGACGTTATAAATAAATTCAATACAAATGTATAACAAGAACCATGATAGCTCCTGTGCATATAAGCACAGGAGTCTTTGCTATTATCTCGAAAGTTTACCATAGATGAATCTCCGTTTTGGCCTCCTTTGCCTTGTATCCACACAACAAAAAACCTGAAATTCCTTCTTTTCAAGAAATTCCAGGTTCTATTGAGCAGGGGTTGAGAGAATCGAACTCCCACTAAGAGTTTTGGAGACTCCTGTCATACCACTTGACCAAACCCCTATTTGGTAACTCACCAGATATTTATACCACAAAGATCAAAAATTGTCAATTCTATTTTTAATAAATTTAACTAATACTTTTATGAGCTCAATTGAAAACTTAAATTCCACCCCTCTATGGAATTTAACTCTGCAAATTTC
>CAOJHI010000061.1 GCA_948436005.1 uncultured Lachnospiraceae bacterium | reverse complement strand
CCCATGCCTTTTCAAAGTACTCCGGAAGGTAGGTATGCGTACGGCCTTCCCATATTACGCTCTTCACCAGAGCCAGTCCGGTTTCTGCATCAATATAATCAGTTTCTGTATAATCACCTGTGCTAAACTCATGAGCAGTCGTATTGTAAGTAGCCATTCCGTCATTCTGCATAGCACGTCCAACCTGAATCTCGACCTTTGCCGCAGAATACTCCGGTTCTGCCGCAGAATACTGAACGATGTACGGATAAGCAATACCCTTAGTGTTGCCCGCTGCTGCCGCAAGATCCTCTGCAGTAGCAAAGATTGCACCCGGTGCGCCTACCGCCGCAAGACCTGCGAAACGCTCCGGCATTTCCTCAAACAGCTGATTCGACATTCCTGAACCGGCAGAATGGGAAGTCACATAAATGCGGGAGGTATCAATACAATAATCCTCTGTCACACGGTCCAGCATGGTGTTGAAATATTCAATTTCATACGGATAGTTTTCATTGGCTGTTTTTGAAACCCAGGTATAGCAGTCAACATTCTTATGTCCGCTGCACGGATCTCCCAATGCATAGGCAAGTACAAAGCCGTATTTCTCAGCAGCACGCCACATACCGGAATTTACAAAGAAGCCTGCAATACCGTGCGCATGGCCATGGACGAAAAGTACCATTGGCAGTTCTGTTTCTCCGTCATAAGCCTCCGGAGTATATACGGCCCAGTAACGGTTAACGCCGTTAATCTCCGTGCTGTAGTATTCCAGCTCCTGTATTTTATCAATGCTGTTATAGTACAGCGTACCGTCCTCCTCCGCTCTGAGTCGGAGAATTTTGCTCAGGAACGAATCCCACATATAAGCAGTAAAGTCATAATCCAGTTTTCCAGCAGCATCTTCCATGGAGCTGACCCATACATAGCTGGAAGCCTCATAGTTCTGTACCTGATCTGCAAAAATCAGATCCTGATTATAAATCGTTGCATATTCGTTGCTGACGCTTTCCTCTGATACGTCGTTGGCTGCTTTCCAGTAAGCTTCTACAGCTTCGTTTGCTTCGCCGTCATTTACAATCCAGACAGGCATATTGACATCTTTCAGTACCGTGCCCTCTTTCCGGCTGTAATCGCCATACAGCGGACATGTCATTTTTTCTGTATTGCCCACTGCTTCCACTGTCCCGGCAGAAAGCTCCGGCGTTCCCATCAGCACAATACCGGCAAACAGGTTTGCCATGTTCATTCCCACATAGTTTGCCACCGTACTTCCTGCGCCGTAGCCTACCAGATATAACGAACTCTCATTGTAATTTACCATGCTGCGTCCGCTCAGATCTGTGGATACTCCTACCACATAGTCCACGTATTCATCCAGATTGTTTAAATCCCATTCGCCGTCCTCATCTGACAGAAATGCCACTGTAATACCATAATCGTATGCGACGTCCATCCAGCTGCTGGCATTTGCAAACTCTTCACCGGTATATCCGTCCGGAACCAATACATAAACGCAGCTTCCTGCCGCAATCCAGGTTTCCGGAGTATAGAATGTGTATTGTTTCGGAACTCCTTCTACGATGACCTCTTTTGTTGCCCTGTCAATTTCCTGGCCCTGCATGTACGCTCTGTCCCATAATCCGTAATATGCCGTAGCATATGTATTCACAGCCGCATTCTGATCAATATCGCCAATTTCCGTAGCATACCATTCCTTGGCTTCCGTAAATCCTTCTCCTGCCAGAGCCGCAAACGGCACACTGCCCACTGCCAGGGCAGACGCCAGCGCCAACCCTACTGTCCGTTTCCATACCTTTTTTTTCATAAATATGTTCTCCTTTATTTTTGCATTTTATTTTTGCATTTCATAATGCCCGACGCGCGTATCAGAGACTTTATGATTTTATTTTACATATACAATCCACTTTTTTCATTTTCGAATTTTCACCAAAACGAAAGGAAATACCCCTTTCAGTTTCAAAATTTCGCTTTTACATGTTTTTTTTAAACTTATATGGTCAATGATAGGATTGTACAAGTTCTTCGGAGTATACTGCAAGCGGGACCGAAAAAAACGAAGTATACTTTCTATATCAGTAAAAATCAGTAAAAGCAGAAAATACGAATATTTTTTTATAAACTGCCCCCTGGGCATATCGGAAAGGAGCAACTCTATGAACCTGACAAAAATTCTGAAAGCCGCCTGCGGCAAAGACATCTGTGACTGCACAAATGAGGAACTGTACTGCGGCCTCCTCACAATCGTACAGAAAATGGCAAAAGAAAAGGAATCAAAGGCCGGAAAGAAAAAGCTGTATTATATTTCAGCAGAATTTCTGATCGGAAAGTTGCTTTCCAACAATCTGATCAACCTGGGCATTTATGATGATGTTAAGAAAATCCTGGCAGAAAACGGAAAGAATTTAAGTGAGGTTGAGGAAATTGAACCGGAACCCTCTCTCGGAAACGGCGGCCTGGGCCGTCTGGCAGCCTGCTTCCTGGATTCGATCGCCACCTTAAACCTGCCCGGAGACGGAATTGGCCTGAACTATCATTACGGACTGTTTAAGCAGGTATTCAAAAATCACTTGCAGACCGAAGAGCCGAATCCGTGGATTGAAAATCGCAGCTGGCTCACCAAAACAGACAAAACGTACGAGATAGCTTTTGGCAATCTTACTGTTACTTCCCGTCTGTATGATATTGCTGTGACCGGATATGAGGGGCGCACAAACAAGCTCCATCTCTTCGATGTGGAGAGCGTTGATGAATCCATTGTCACAGAAGGCATTCAGTTTGACAAAAATGATATTGCCAGAAACCTCACGCTTTTCCTGTACCCGGACGACGGGGACGAAGCAGGGCAGCTTCTGCGCATCTATCAGCAGTATTTCATGGTTTCAAATGCTGCCCGCCTAATTCTTGACGAATGTGAGGCAAAGGGCTGCAATCTGTATGACCTTCCGGATTACGCCGTCATCCAGATCAACGACACGCATCCGACCATGGTAATTCCGGAGCTGATCCGCCTTCTTTTGCAGCGCGGCATTTCCATGGATGACGCAATTGATATTGTAAGCCACACCTGCGCTTACACGAACCATACGATCCTTGCAGAGGCACTGGAAAAATGGCCGGTTCATTTCCTGAAAAAGGTGGTGCCGCAGCTCATGCCGATCATCGAAGTGCTCGACGACAAAATCCGCCGCCGTTACAACGATGAATCCGTTGCCATCATTGACCGCAACGAGCGCGTCCATATGGCGCACATTGATATTCACTACGGCTTCAGCGTTAACGGCGTGGCTGCCCTGCACACAGATATCCTCAAGGACAATGAGCTGCAGAATTTCTACCGGATTTATCCGGAGAAATTCAACAATAAGACAAACGGCGTTACCTTCCGCCGCTGGCTGCTTCACTCCAACCCGAAGCTGGCGGAACTGATCACCTCACTCATTGGAAATGGCTACAAAAAGAATGCGGATGATCTCGAAAAACTCGCTGCCTATGCAGACAACGAGACTGTATTAAAACAGCTCCTTGCCATTAAACAAGAGAACAAAAAAGCGCTGAGAGACTACCTCCTGCATACACAGGGACTGGAAATTGATGAAAACTCTATCTTTGATATTCAGGTAAAACGTCTGCATGAGTACAAACGCCAGCAGATGAATGCGTTGTATCTGATCGACAAATACCTTGAGATCAAGGCAGGCAATAAGCCGACCACTCCGGTCACTGCCATTTTCGGCGCAAAAGCAGCCCCTGCTTACGTGATCGCCCAGGATATCATTCATCTGATTCTCTGCCTGCAGGAAGTGATCAATAATGATCCTGAAGTAAGTCCGTATCTCAAAGTAGTTATGGTAGAAAATTATAATGTAACAAACGCGGAGCACCTGATTCCGGCATGCGATATCTCCGAGCAGATTTCTCTGGCCTCCAAGGAAGCCAGCGGTACCAGCAACATGAAATTTATGTTAAACGGCGCTGTCACCCTCGGAACAGAAGATGGGGCAAACGTGGAAATCCATGAGCTTGTGGGCGATGACAACATCTATGTATTCGGCGAATCCAGCGACGCTGTCATTGCACACTACGCAAACAGCGATTACTGCGCAAGAAGTTACTATGAAAATGATCCGGCAATCCGCCGCGCAATTGATTTCATCACCAGCGATACGTTACTGAAAATCGGCAGCAAAGAGCACCTGGAACGTCTGAAAAATGAACTGATTAATAAAGACTGGTTTATGACTCTGCCTGATTTCCAGGCCTACAAGGCAAAAAAGGAAGAAGCGCTGCACGATTACGAGGACCGCATGGCCTGGGCAAAGAAAATGCTCATCAATATCAGCAAGGCCGGCTACTTTTCCTCTGACCGTACCATTGAACAGTATAACAACGATATCTGGCAGCTGGGAAAATAACCCCCCTGCTGTTTGTAAATACCTCCTTATTGTAAAAGGCTGCAATACAATCCTGTCATCTTCTTTCAGGAAACACCGGTTAAAAATGTGTTTCCTGAAAGAAGAGGGAATGTATTGCAGCCTCTTTTTCTATTCATCAAAAAGATTTCTGTTTAAAGATATTCCTGCCGGTACGTTACGGCTCCGTCGCTCTCGATCTCCATCACCGCATAGCTGGCCTTTCGCCCTGTCTGCCGCGGAAAGGACAGACTGCCCGGATTCAGTACAGTCACTTCAGCATCACTCTGGTCAAAAAACGGTTTATGTGTGTGGCCGAACATCGCCACATCACAGTCATTTACCTTTGCCTCCTCAACCAAATCCCGGATTCCTACTGACACATAATGGTAGTGTCCATGAGTAATCAGGATTTTATGTCCTCCGATTTCCACAAAGTCTACTTTGGGAAGACAGGAAAAAAAGTCACAGTTTCCGGCTACGATATGCAGTGGACAGCTAAGCGTCTGGCTAAGCCGGATGCCGCTGTCCTCCGAATCACCCAGATGAATCACGTGATCCGGCATTCCCTCGCGTTCCAAAACCTTTTTTACATTTTCTTCGTGTCCATGTGTATCGCTTATTATAACAATTTTTATTTTCTGATTTTCCAATATTCAGTCCCTCATATTTTCCAGTCGTTCTTTCATGGCACGAAGTGCTTTTCCACGATGACTCAATTCATTTTTCTTTTCCGGTGATATCTCGGCTGAGCTGCAGCCGTACTCTGGCAGATAAAAAATCGGATCGTATCCGAACCCGTTCTCTCCGCGTATCTCATAACCGATTCTGCCCTCCATTGTCCCATAGCTTTCCAGCAGGGTTCCGTCCGGAAACGCGCAGGCGATCGCACAAACAAACCGGGCCGTCCGTTTCTCATCCGGCACGCCCTTCAGTTTTTCCAGAAGCGCTGTATTTTTAATCGTATACGAAGTATCTTCTCCCATAAAACGCGCGGAATAAATGCCGGGTGCTTTGTCCAGATAATCAATTTCAAGCCCCGAATCGTCTGCCATAACGATCTCTCCCGTCAGCTCCATAATTGTCCGGGCCTTGATGGCCGCATTCTCAGCGAATGTTTTCCCGTCCTCCACGATATCTGCCGACACACCGGCCTCCTTCATGGAAACCACAGGAAGGCCAAGATCCGCGAGTATCATACGGATCTCTTTCATTTTGCCTTCGTTCCCGGTCGCAAAAATAATTCTTTTTTCCATAATCTTTTCTCCTCAGTGCCAAAATACCTATCCAAAACTTTCTGCTGAATGTAATGGTTCATTCGTATATGCTTTCAGGCACACATTTGTTCCGAACTCCTCCTCTGTGTTCTGCCAGTAATCACCGGTCTGACTCAGATAGCCTTCTTTTCCCTCTGTCGTAACATTCTGCGTATACTCGTCTGATTTATATTCTACTGCCACCGGATTCCATTCCCCTGGCGTCGTCATTTTTACAACCACTGCAAAACGCTCCCCCTCTTTCAGGGCAACCGGCGTTTCCAGATCCAACGTATAGTAGCCTTTGGCATCCATCTCATAACTTTGCAGAAATTCCTTTTTCCCGAACGAATCCGGCCCAGCAAAATCCGGTACAAAATAAATCTCGCACCAAGCCTGCGGTGCCGTCGCATACACGCCCACAGCAGACAGCCATTCGTCCGAAACTGCCGTATACACATTTGCAAACCAGCACGTATCGTCATCGTACCCCTGCTTTCCCTGCCAGCCGCATGCGTCTGTCTGATAAATGCGGGTATAATTATCCGTATCCTCAATCCGGCTGTATGCTATCACAGTATTTCCCACATTGGCGTCCTCATAGGAGACATAAAAAATTCCGTTTTCCCCGAACGCCTCCCCCCATGTATTCTGACAGATAAACGCTCCGTCCTGTGCAGGCGGCGTCTTAAAATTGGAGGCAGGATACGTGTCGTCCCATCCCAGTATAATCACGTCATGATTCTGCATTTCTGCGCCGTCATAATAATACGCGCTCTCCGCCTGATTGTAATACGGCGATTTTTCCGATGTCGTATTTCTGTCCATATACAGGGATGTCTGCACTGCTCCGTATTCCAGAAGCCACTCTTTGATCATCTCAAGCTCCCCGTATTCCAGTACCTGTACCTCCTGGACGTGGACGGCAGGCTCCAGACCCGGCGGTGAATATTCATCTCCGTAAGGATCCTCTTCCTCTGTAACCGGCCCCTGCCAGCTGCTTAAGTATGCCATAAGCATCAGATAGTCTCCGCCATCTTCCACATTTGCCGTAAACGCATTTCCGAGCGAAAGGTGGTCCGCCGAAAATACGATATGGTCCTCCGGAAGCAGTGCCGCCTCCATCGCAGATGCAGCGCTCAGTGCCCAGCACGTGCCATACTTTCCCTGATCGCGTACCACTGGCTTCTTTCCGTAATCCCCGGCATACCAGCGTACAGGCAGCCCGCATTCCTCTCCTGAGTCTATGCGATCTGTTTGCGTTTGCACCGCCTGTCCATCTTCGTCCTGTGCGCAGCTTATGGGCTGTGCTGCTATGTCTGCAAAAGCCATGCCTGCCATAACAAACAGCGCTGCTGTCAGGCATACCTTTTTTCTTTTTTTTCTCAAATCCGCTCCCCGTTTCCCTTCTTTGGCGGCCGCGGCCCCAAAAACTGGTAATAATACGTCTTGATCATTCCATTGTAGATCTTTCTGTTTTTGTCTGCCTTTTTACCAATATATTTTTCCGCCTGATCATAAGAAGTAATAATGTATTCTGACCAGGAATCGAGTCTTGAAAAGGCACGTCCGATTTCCTGATAAAGGGCAGGGAGATTTTCCCGTTCCTCGATCCGCTCCCCGTAAGGAGGATTCGTAATTACAAAACCATACTTTTTCGGATGATTCAGCTCAGAAACCGGCCTTCTCTGGAAATGAATCATATGATCCACACCAGCCAGACGCGCATTCTCTCTTGCACTGCGAACCACATCTCCGTCAATATCGTAGCCCTGAATATCCGTCTCAACCCCTGTATCAACGAGATCCTGCGCCTCCTCCACAGCATCGTACCACAGACGCCTCGGACTTAAATTTGCCCAGTTTTCCGCCAGAAATGAGCGGTTCATGCCAGGCGCTATGTTGGCAGCTATCATGGCAGCCTCAATCGGAAAGGTACCGCTGCCGCAAAATGGATCTACAAGAATCCGGTCCTTTTTCCATGGCGTAAGTAAGATCAAAGCAGACGCAAGCGTTTCCGAAATCGGCGCCTTTGCCGTAAGTTTCCGATACCCCCGCTTGTGGAGCGACTCTCCGGTCGTATCCAGGGCGATCAGTGCCTCATCCTTCATAAAACAGATGCGAATCGGATACTGAGCTCCATCCTCCTCGAACCAGCTCACACCATATATCGTTTTGAGCCGTTCCACGATCGCCTTTTTCACAATTGACTGAATATCAGACGGGCTGAACAGCTTACTTTTTACTGAGGTCGCCTTGGCAACCCAGAATTTTGCATCCTTTGGAAGATATTCCTCCCACGCAAGCGCTTTCGTTTGCTCAAACAGCTCATCAAACGTCTCTGCATGCACTGTCGCTACTTTCAGCAAAATCCGTTCTGCTGTGCGCAGAAAAACATTGGCAACCGCAATCGCCTGCGCATCTCCCAGAAATGTCACCCTGCCGTCTTCCACCCGCTCGATTTCATAACCCAGGTCCAAAATCTCCCGCTTAAGTACAGCCTCCAGCCCAAAATGGCACGGCGCTATCAGTTCGTATAATTTTCTCATATTATGATTTCCTTTACTGTATTTCCTTCAAAATCCCTGATCGAAAACATGCCGTCTTCCAGCAATGCATACGTCGGCGGATTTCCCCCTTTGGGAAGGGATGCTGAGCCTGGATTCAGAATCAGAATTCCGGCTTTCTCCTGCGCACACAGCAGATGCGTGTGTCCATGCAGCAATACATCTCCCTGCTTCATTGGAGGAAGATTGTTTTCATGGTAAATATGTCCGTGCGTGGCATAAATGGCCTTTTCGCCATAAAACAGCAGCATATAATCAGCGAGCACCGGAAATTCCAGTACCATCTGGTCCACTTCAGCCTCACAGTTCCCACGCACAGCATAAATCTCATGGCGTTTTTCATTCAGCATCCGTATCACTTCTTTCGGGGCATATTCTGCCGGAAGATCATTTCGCGGTCCGTGGTACAAAATGTCTCCCAGCAGCACCATACGATCTGCCCCTTCCTTTTCGTACGTCTCCATCAGCTTCCGGCAATAAAAGGCCGATCCGTGGATATCCGATGCAATCAAAAGCTTCATGCTCTCCTCCTTATGTACCTCATTTCCTTCTCTATCTTAATGCCCTCCTGCCTTTTTTGTCAATCGTTATATCATTTATCCCTATAACGTGCCAGATACGGCACGGCCCCGGTAAGCCATATATCCGCCTACCACGCTCATCGTCCGGCGCCCCTTCTGCTCCAATTCCCTGGCCACCGCCATACTGAGCGCTCCGCGGTCACAGTACAAAATGACCGGTTCGCCCGGGCGTCCGGGCAGCATGCCGCGAAACTGTCCATGAGGAACATTCACCGCACCTGGCACATGTCCCTGCCTGAACTCCACGCTTGACCTCAAATCTATGATAAGGTACTTTCCCTCCCGGGCATACCGTTCAAGTTCCTTCGCCGAAATTGTTTCCATGATCTGAAATACTCCTTTTTTCTTATTATATGATGGAACTCTTTATCTGATAGATATCCGCTGTAAAGCAAACGTATACTTTGTACCGGAGGCTTTTTTCTTAAAAGAAATGAAGATTTCTGTACAGCAAAACAGGGATGCGGACGCATCCCTGTTTGAAGTCTCATCTTAGTACTCGTAGTCAGCCTCGTTTTTGCTGTTCTTGCTGGAGCTGTTTTTTGTGCTGTTTGTGTTGCTGTTCGTATTGTGGCAGTTTTTGGAATTGCTGTTTGTTGAAGAATTAGAGCCACTTGCATTCTGAGTTTTGTTCTGAGAGTTCGTATTCTTGGATTCGACATTTTCCATGTTATTTGCATTCTTAGCCATGATAATAGCCTCCTGTTTTTGTTTTTTCATTGCATCATTATTGTTCCAATATTTTTAAAAAATATGTATTGCAATTTTCTGGAAACTATATTATAATCTCTTTTGTAAAAAGAATTTACCCTTCAAAACAATTTTTTTTACAAACCCCTTATTAATTATTTATACTCCCCTCGAAACAGCAGGTAGCTCCCCTACCTGTTGTTTCACTTTGTCTGTAAATATAATTTTGATTTATGGATTTATGTTCCGCTCGGCGCAGCGTATCCGTCCTTCTCATACGTCTCAATCAACATTCCGTTATAGTCATATTCTTCCAGCGTATGAGGTGTTTTTAATTGATAGGAATTACCGTCAAACGGAACCGTTTTCATGGTCAGTTCCTCTCCGCCAGCTTCTCCCACCAATACCTTCGTTTCAACCATTTCTCCATTTTCTGTAATTTTAATCAGATGATCCATCGCATGATAAATATCTTCGGAATCCGGAATCGGCGTAATATCCAGACACCGGTCAGTACTTACCGAACGCCACAGTCCCATAAAGGCATAATCTTTCGGATCTGCTTTCTGATTATTTTCCCTCTGATAATCAATTGCCTCAAACAAATTACCTACTTCGGTACTGCCTCCGTAAAAATACTGCTCTGCTTCCATCGCTGATTCGTTCAGATGAATCCAAAAAGAATCCTCATCAAACTGCTCGATATAAATTCTCCCGTCCTCACTATTCCACCGCTGTGGATCCGAACCATCCTGCGCCAGATAATAAATTCTGTCCCAGTCCTCCGCATCTTTTTCAAAATATTCCTGATGTGCGGACACCAGCCCGCCTGCCTTCATCACCAGATAATGATCGTCCTGCTGCTCTATCACAAGCTCAATTCCATTTCTGGAAATATACCAGTCCCCGCAAAGCCGGTCCGCATAGGACTGTATCATTTCCGCACTTACACTTGCCGCCCCACCAAAAATACCTGCCGTCATGCCTGCCAATCCGCATAATAAAGTCTTTTTCATACCATTTTTCCTCCTGTTTTATTGTAAAACGTAAGGGATTCCGTTCTCAGCCGCATAATTCCTGGCACTGGAGTTTTCTCCTACAACCAGAGTAACCTGATCACTGCTTTCAAAAACAACGTTTCCAAACTCCACAACCGTATCCGGAATGATAACGGTTTTAATTGCCTCACAGTAGCGAAAAGCGCCTTTTTCAATCCTTGTCACACTCTCCGGAACCGTGTAGCTTTCCGCAGTAAGACCGGCCGGATAACAGAGCAGCGTCGTCTTATCCTTATTGAAAAGCACCGAATCCCTGACGGATAAAACGGGCTGATTCTCACTCACATGAATCGCCGTCAGGCTCTTGCAGCAGGTAAATACCTCCCTGCCAAATTCTGTAACGCTGTCCGGAATCGTAATCTCCGTAATACCGGTATTGGAACTGAGCGCCCAATCCTCAATCGTCACAACACTGTCCGGAATCGTAATCTCCGTCAGGCCCAGGCAATTTGAAATACTGCTGTCGCCCAGCACCGTCACCGTATCCGGGATCGAGATGGAGGTAAGATTCTTGCACCACCAAAGCGCTCCGTTTCCAATCTTTACGGTCCCCTCTGCAACAGAAAACTCCGTTTGTTCCATACCGCGCGGATAACAGACAAGCGTCAACGGATCTTTCTTATACAATGCACCGTCTATCACAGTAAAATACTCGTTTTCCTCACTGACAGAAATGCTTACTGGCATGTCCGAACCGGAGTTAAACAGACTTCTTTTTACATCACTTACATAATAAGAATCCACGGTATCCGGAAATTCAATGGCTCCGCCGTCTCCGTGATATTTCGTGAGCATGATCGTCCCATCGTCAAAAACTTCATACTCATAGATGCCGTCCGCCGACTCCACTTCATCTGCCTGCACCGTCACAGACGCAGGCAGAGCTGCCACCAGCAAAGACAGACCCATCAGTATACCCGCTCCAAATTTACACATTTTTTTCATTGCAACCTCCTCCTGAACCCTTAGAGCTCCTGTAAAACAGTTTGCAGTTTCCTTTCATATTTTCATTATAATACACTATAAAAAACCCCACAATAATATAAAGTGAAAAATTATGTTTTAAATTTACTGATTTTTTCTTTTTTGTGACAAAATATATGACTCATGCGCCGCTTTTGCGTTATACTTCCTATGCATGCGCCCTGCATATAAAAATAGCCTTCGGATTTCTCCGAAGGCCGTATCTGCTTTTTATCTTTATTCTGCGTTCTCTTTACTCTTTACTACTATACAGACTGTGAACCATAAATAAAATCATGAAGCTTTTCAATCGTAGGCTCCCAATCCGGAACAAGCATTCCCTGTCCCTTTACACTGATCACATCATACATATTGTCATACGGGATGCGGTCTGTCTCAAACTTGTAATTCAGCATCTCCGGAAGCTCCGGAATCATACTCCAGATCTCGCTCTCCGGAATATTCATCGTAACATGCCCCAGAATGGACTGCATCTTGTCTGTCATCTGCGCTACAGACATACGCTTTACTTCACCCATAAGCTGCTGAATCAGATAGCGCTGACGTTCCGTACGCTGGTAGTCTGAATTTCCAACATAACGATTTCTCGCATACGCAACAGCCTGTACGCCATCACAGTGAATATATCCGCCACCAACAGGTACCTGATGTGCATAGCCGTCAATATTCATCAAATTACACATATCAAGAATATAACCATTCATGACTTCCGCCTCGCTTGCGGTGATCTCCATATCCACGCCGCCGATGATATCAATAATATCAATCAGGTCAAAGAAATCAACGGCTGCATAACGGTCTACTTTTACCTTATATGTGTTCGTAACCGTCTCGCACAGAAGCGGGCCTGCGCCCCACGCATACGCGGCGTTCAACTTCTCATAACCAACATCCGGGATATCCACATACGTATCTCTCATCAGAGAAACCATGGTCACACGGTTGTCCTTCTTATTAATGGAAACAAGAATCATACTGTCTGAATTTCCGTTCCACGTCTTGTCCCTGCGGTCCACGCCGACCAGAAGAATATTGTAAATATCATTATCTGACACGGTCTGCTTGTCCGTGACACTGCTCATTTTATTGTGAATGCTGTCCAGCTCGTCAGCACTGACCTTCACACCGCCAAGGCCGTCTACATCTGATTCAGCCTCAAGAGCTGCTGCACGCGCCTCCTCGGTTAGCTGCTGTACCACATGCTCGGGGAGCGTCTCAAGCCTCTTCACATCCTCATCTGCAACATAATTCACATTGCTGTAGAGGTCATGTCCCAGCTTGTAAATCACGCCGCCACTGATCAGCACAATACCCAGCACAATACAAAAGCTGATGCCGAACACCTTCTTCATATTCATACCGCTTTTTTTTCTCTTATGATCGCTTTCGTAACCGCCCCGTCCATTATAAGGATTGGAGCGTTCGTCTCTTTCTCTCTTTCTTGACATATTGAAAATCCCTCCTGAATTCTCTGGCGGATAAAACAAAAGTGTGATTTCACACTTGCGCCATTCCAATATTTTAGATTCGCTTTCAATCGGAAATCCCCAGGATTTCCTGATATAACAAAAAAGCTTTCCAGTCACTCCGGAAAGCTTTATGCGGAGGATGGGACTTGAACCCACACGATATTGCTACCACAGGCACCTGAAGCCTGCGCGT
>CAOJHI010000060.1 GCA_948436005.1 uncultured Lachnospiraceae bacterium | reverse complement strand
AGGAGGACAGTTATGAAATCCTGACCTCGCCGGAAGACTTCAGTGAAGTGCGCCAGAGCCTTGAAAATGCAGGGATTCCGATGGCATCTGCTGAAGTGACCATGATTCCGCAGAATTATGTGGCGCTTACGGATGAGGCGTCATTGCGGCAGCTGAACCGGACTCTGGATCTTCTGGATGAGGATGATGATGTTCAGGCGGTGTATACAAATTTGGAGGAGTAAGTAAATGAATTACTATCTGACCGGGATTGAGGGTATGCCGAAGCTGCTGGAATGCTGTGCGGATCCGATGCGTTATTTTAAGAAAAATCTGTATTCGGATGCATTCTTGCGGTTTTATCAGGAAAATGTTCCTACATTTGATGCAATTGAAAACGGTTACAATTCAGTGATTGACAAGGAGCAGTTTCTTGAAAACATGGCCGAAGCTATGGCGGAGCATGCGCTTGCAAAAGTAGATGGATGCAGGAAAAAGAGCGAAAAAGAACGTTTGCAGCTGGATCTGAATATGATGGTGGCGGTATTTGTGATTCCGATGGTGCTGGAATACAAAGGCAATTCCTCCCGGCCTCTTGCGGACAAGATCATTGCTTCCTGGAAAAAAGCATTTCCGAAATCCAATATTCAGGCAGCAGAGTTTTCCTTTGTGGAGAAGGGCTTTCATAAAAAATTCTGTTATATCACCACAGCGGTCTGCGAGTCCTTTAAAAAAGCCGACAACTGCTATGAGCTGACTTTGCTGCGGGATTACCGGGACACGTATCTTGCAGGTCTTCCGGACGGCGGGACATTAATTAACGAGTATTATGATGTAGCCCCGTCGATTGTGAAGCATATCAATCAGAGGGAAGATTCCCATGAAATTTATGATTCCATTTGGAAAAAGTATCTTTCTCCATGTATCTCCATGATTGAACATGGTCAGATGGAGGAATGCCAGGAGCTTTACAAAGAAATGGTTTATGACCTTAAAAAAGATTATTTTTATCTGCAGTAGGCGTATCTGCTGCAGATTTTTTATGCGCACGTTCGCTCTGGGAACATGGTTTTCTGTGTTTTTCTTTGTGGGGTATGTTTTCCGGTTTTTGGGAAATACTATCGGGGAATATCCCATATACATTTAAGGAGGAACAGGATGAAACAGGAAAAGGAAAAGCAGGGCGGGGAAAAAGAAGAAAAAAATGAGGAACAGCGCGAGTCGATTAAGGAGATGGGGGAGGTAGATTTAAGCCACAGAATCCATCTTCTTACGGTAATTGGTGAAATTGAGGGACACGAATGTCTGTCTGCAAATTCTAAGACGACCAAGTATGAGCATGTGCTTCCGAAGCTTGCCGCTATTGAGGACAGTCCGGAGATTGACGGCCTTCTGATTCTGTTAAATACAGTGGGCGGAGATGTGGAGGCAGGGCTTGCAATCGCAGAAATGATCGCATCGCTCAGCAAGCCGACCGTTTCTCTGGTACTTGGAGGCAGCCATTCAATCGGTGTGCCGATTGCCGTGTCCACGGATTATTCGTTTATTGTAAAAACAGGAACCATGGTCATTCATCCGGTACGTATGAGCGGAACCGTGATCGGGGCGCCTCAGACGTACGATTATTTCCGGCAGATGCAGGACCGGATTCTTGGTTTTATCTCTGAGCATTCCAAGGCTTCCAGGGACCGTCTGGAAGAGCTGATGCTTGATACGGGGATTCTGACAAAGGATCTCGGAACGATTCTTGTGGGGCCGGACGCAGTGCGCGAAGGGTTGATTAATGAAACAGGGGGCATCAGCGATGCGCTGAAAAAGCTGTATGCGTTAATTGCTGAACACTGATGCCCGTGCAGAGCGCTTTTCAGATGAGAATGCGACAGGGATTCTTTGCTGGAAAGCCTCTTTTTTAGGAAAACGAAAAAGCTTGTGTCTGCGGGATTTTATGGTATACTAGTAAAAGCGGATGGAGGGAGTCCGTATTTGTATACGGTTTTCTGCCCGCAGTTAGGAGGAGGGTATTATGTCAATTATTGAGTCTATTTTACTTGGCATTGTCCAGGGAATTACAGAGTTTCTTCCGGTCAGCAGTTCCGGGCATCTGTCGATACTTCAGAATATCTTTCATGTGGAGACAAACGGCAGTATGCTTTTTGATATTATGCTGCACCTGGGGACACTTGTGGCAGTATTTATCGTTTACTATAAAGATATCTGGAACATGATCAAGGAGTTTTTCCTGATGCTGGGAGATATCTTCAAAAATGCACGAAACTTTTTCCTGAACCGAATACATAAAACATCCTTGAAGTACACAAAGGTGGTGCACAATAGTTACCGCAAATTTGTTGTATTGATTCTGGTTTCAACGATTCCGACCGGTATCATTGGTGTTTTGGGGAAAGATCTGATTGAGGACGCATCAAAGACACTGCTGATTCCGGGAATCTGCCTTCTGATTACGGGTGTACTGCTTCTGATGGCTGATCTGGCCAAAGAAGGAAGAAAGAAACCGAAGGACGTGAGCTATAAAAACGGTGTTGCAATCGGTACAGCGCAGGGCCTTGCGACACTGCCGGGACTGTCCCGTTCCGGGACAACGATTGCAGCCTGTATTTTCTGTGGCCTTGACCGGAAATTTGCAGTAAAATATTCCTTTATTTTATCCATTCCGGCAATTCTCGGCGCAGCGGTTCTGGAGGTAAAGGATGTCGTAGCGGAGCCGATTGATATGAGCCAAATCGGAATTTATGCAATCGGCATGGTATTTTCCGGCCTGGTAGGTTATATCTGCATTAAAACAATGCTTGTAATTGTACGGAATAAGAAATTTAAATATTTTTCATATTACTGTTTTGTTGTTGGCCTTGTGGCAATTGTGGGACACTTTTTTATTTAAGAGTCCGGCCCGGACAGATCAAATTCCGGGAAAAGACTTGAGGACAATGAATAAGAGTTTCAGGCAGAAATAGAAGAGGGGAAAAGAAATTGGCTACAAATACGGCAAAGAAAAAAGCTGCGTCAGGCAGCAAAGCTTCGAACACAGCGTCAAAGGGGAAAGGCGCCGCAAACCGAAGCGCAGGGGCAAAGACCGCTCCAAAGAAAACGGCAGGAACAAAAACATCGAACAGGAAAACAACTGGAAGCGGCAGAGCAGAAACTGCCGCTTTCTATGAGCAGGAGCCACGGGAACGGACGAATCCTCTGATTGTGAAGGAGGCCGCGCTGTGGCTGATTCTTGCTGTCTGTATTTTGATTTTTATCAGTTATTTTGGAATCGGCGGGTATGTCGGTGAGATGATATCGGATATCAGCTTCGGAACATTTGGCCTTACCGCATATATTTTTCCGCTGCTTTTCTTTACGGCAACCGCGTTTTTGGTTGTTAACCGGGGAAGCAGGATTGCGGGACTGAAATTTGCTTCGTCGGTGGGGCTGTATCTGTGCGTTTGCAGCTTTACTGCTCTTTTATCAAGTGAATACGACACAGTCAGCAATTTCCGTGAGCTGTATGAGATGAGTGCTGCAAAGAAGAGCGGGGGCGGAGTGGTCGGCGGATTTCTCTGCGGTCTGCTGCGTCCTGCGTTCGGAGACATCGGCACAGGCCTTATTCTGGTAATACTGGCACTGATCTGTGGCCTCCTGATTACGCAGAAATCACTGATGCGGGGTGTAAAACAGCAGAGTAGCAGAATGTATCATTCTGCAAAGGAAAGCGGTGTCCGGCGCAGACAGGAACGTGCCAGACGTGAAGAAGAATGGATGCGTGGGCAGGAAGAGCAGGATTTTTCAGAGGCAGATGCTTTTTTAAGAACAGATGCAGGGAACGTACAGAAAAATCAAGAGGATACAAAAAATATTCGGAAAAAACAGCGGAAATACAGTGCACATGAGACGCAGGCATGGCCTGCGAAACCTGCTAAAAAAGAAACGCGAAGACCTTCGGGAGAAGATGCATCGCAGTATAGCCTGCATCCGTCGAGGCCGGCAGAGGGGAATTATACGCAGACAGGCAGGAGCCAGGAACACCAGACAAGAACGCAGATTGATGTGCCGGTATTGTTTCCGGTACATGGCAGGGAACACCGGGCCGAGCGCCGGATAGCCGGTGTGACCATGGATACAAAGCTTCAGGGAAGTCCGGAACAAATCGGGGCGGAAATTCATGAAATTCTGCCGAAGAGGCAGCCAGAGGCCCCTGTTCCGGTGTGGACAGAACGTACACAGCCAATGCAGACGGAAGGAACAGCGGGTGATACGGCAGAACGTGAAACCTCTTATATTGATCTGGAGCAGGTACAGACGAAAAAGAAAAACACCGCTAAAAAGAAGAAGGATTCCGGGCTCGAGGTATATCAGGAGTCTGTGGAGCTTCATATTGAAGGGCTGCCGCAGGAAGAAAAATTTCTACAGGTTAAAGAGTCACACGTTGCAGAACAGGATGAGATGGAGAATGCAACAGAGCTTTCTGCGATATCTGCGAAAAGGGAACCGGATTTCTCTGCATTTGCAAAAGCTGACGATACGGATAGTTCCGATGAGTTAGAAGCGTTCTCTGATCCGGAGGCTGAGGCAGCTTCCGAGCATGTGCCGTCCTTGAAAAAACAGTCAGCAAACAGGCAGGAATCTCCGGAAACGCCATCTGCGCCGGATGAGAAACCGTCCGTGCCCAAGAAACAGCCGCGTTCCTCACAGCAGGAAATTGAAGACGGAATTGCAAGTGTGGAGGCTGAGGCGGCAGAAAGTGCAAAAGCAGTAAGGCCGGAGTATGTCTACCCTCCGCTTACGCTTCTGAAAAAGGGCAAGGGTAAATCCGGCAATGGACAGGAACAGGAGATCCGCCAGACCGCAGCAAAGCTGCAGCAGACGCTGGACAGCTTTGGCGTGCATGTAACGGTTACAAACGTAAGCTGCGGTCCAAGTGTTACGCGGTATGAATTGCAGCCAGAGCAGGGTGTCAAGGTCAGCCGGATTGTTTCACTTTCCGACGATATCAAGCTGAATCTGGCAGCTGCGGATATCCGAATTGAGGCTCCGATTCCGGGCAAGGCGGCCGTTGGAATTGAGGTGCCAAATGCAGAAAACAGCGCTGTGGCGCTGCGTGACCTGCTTGAATCCGATGAGTTTCAGAACCACAAGTCAAGGCTCGCCTTTGCAACCGGTAAGGATATCGGAGGCAAGGTCGTTGTATCGGATATTGCAAAAATGCCGCATCTTCTGATTGCGGGTGCGACCGGCTCCGGTAAATCAGTCTGCATCAACACGCTGATTATGAGTATTCTTTACAAAGCCCATCCGGATGATGTAAAGCTGATTATGATTGACCCGAAGGTCGTGGAGCTGAGTGTTTACAATGGGATTCCGCACCTGTTTATTCCGGTTGTGACTGACCCGAAAAAAGCAGCCGGAGCGCTGAACTGGGGCGTGGCTGAGATGACGGACCGTTATAATAAGTTTGCGGAATTCGGTGTGCGCGATCTGGCAGGCTACAATAAAAAGATTGAGGCTTTGGCGGATATTGAAGATGAAAACAAGCCCAAGAAGCTGCCGCAGATTGTGATCATTGTCGACGAGCTGGCAGACCTTATGATGGTTGCGCCTGGAGAGGTGGAGGATTCGATCTGCCGCCTGGCCCAACTTGCGCGTGCTGCGGGCATTCATCTGATTATTGCGACGCAGCGTCCGTCCGTCAACGTTATTACTGGTCTGATCAAGGCAAATATGCCGTCCAGAATTGCCTTTTCCGTTACCTCAAATGTGGATTCGAGGACCATTATTGATATGGCAGGAGCGGAAAAGCTGCTTGGAAAGGGAGATATGCTGTTTTACCCGCAGGGATATCAGAAGCCTGCGCGTGTGCAGGGCGCTTTTGTGTCAGATGAAGAAGTTTCCGATGTGGTTGATTTCCTGAAGAATAAAAATACGGACGTTTCCTACAGCGCGGAGATTCAGGAGCAGATTGCAAAGGTGCAGAGCGTGGCCTCGGCGGCGCGCGGCGAGGAAGACTGTGACGCGCTTTTTGCGGATGCCGGAAAATTTATCATTGAGAAAGACAAAGCGTCGATCGGTATGCTGCAGCGCGTATTTAAGATTGGCTTTAACCGTGCTGCCCGCATTATGGATCAGCTTTCCGAGGCAGGAGTAGTCGGGCCGGAAGAAGGAACCAAGCCGAGAAAGATCCTGATGTCAGCGGAAGAGTTCGAGAATTATCTGGAGCAGAATTAGTGTACTGTATGATTCATCATTCGCAAAATTACTTGCTTGGATTTCATTTTGCGAAATTTTACTGAAAATGAATGATGCAGTACACCAGACGGTTGCCGGAAGGAAAAATCTTCTTCCGGTATTTGCAGGCAGCGTGCTCAGAAAATGTCATTTTTTCGTTGAATTTTGAGGTACTTTGTTTTATACTGAACAGGATATGATCTACTGGAAAAATTCACAGTAGTATGAAAGCGGGAGATCCCTGCTGCACAGATATGGAGGTATAGTATGTATAAGATTTTGAAAGCAGGAAAGCTTGCGGGCAACATCTATGAGATGGTTGTGGAAGCACCGCGTGTTGCAAAGCGCTGCCTGCCGGGACAGTTTGTGATTATCAAGATGGATGAGGTTGGTGAGAGAATTCCGCTTACCATCTGTGACTATGACAGAGAAGCCGGTACGATCACGATTGTATTCCAGCCGATCGGAGCTTCCACGGAGAAGTTTGCAACGCTTCAGGCGGGTGATTCGTTCCGGGATTTCGTAGGGCCGCTGGGATGTCCGTCTGAGCTTTGCGAGGAGAAGAACCTGGAAGAAACAAAGAAAAAGAAGATCCTGTTTGTTGCAGGCGGCGTTGGTACCGCTCCGGTATATCCACAGGTAAAATGGCTGCATGAGCATGGTGTTGAGGCAGATGTCATTATCGGCGCCAAGACGAAAGAGCTTGTGATTCTTGAAGATCAGTTCAAGGAGGTTTGCGGCAATCTTTACATAACGACCGACGACGGTTCTTACGGAAGAAGCGGTATGGTAACAAAGGTGATTGATGACCTGATTAGCGAAGAAGGAAAGACGTATGATCACTGCGTATCCATCGGACCGATGATCATGATGAAGTTCTGCTGCCTGACAACAAAGAAGTATAATCTGCCGACGATTGTCAGCATGAACCCGATCATGGTAGACGGTACCGGTATGTGCGGAGCCTGCCGTGTGATGGTTGGCGACGAAGTGAAGTTCGCCTGTGTAGACGGACCGGAATTTGACGGACACAAGATTGACTTTGATGCAGCGATGAAGAGACAGGCAATGTACAAGACCGAAGAGGGAAGAGCACTGCTGAAGCTGCGTGAGGGAGATACACATCACGGCGGATGCGGCAATTGCGGAGGTGACAAATAATGGCAGACGTATTAAAGAAGGTTCCGGTCAGAGAGCAGGAGCCGAAAGTTAGAGCGACAAATTTTGACGAGGTATGTCTCGGATACAACAAAGAAGAGGCAATGGAAGAGGCAGAGCGCTGCCTTCACTGCAAAAATGCCAAATGTATCGAGGGCTGCCCGGTAAATATTAATATTCCGGATTTCATCGGTCATGTAAAAGAAGGAAATATCGAAGAAGCTTACAAATCTATTTCCGAGTCCAGTGCACTTCCGGCAATCTGCGGACGTGTCTGCCCGCAGGAGAGCCAGTGTGAGGGCAAATGTATCCGCGGCATCAAAGGCGAAGCTGTTTCCATCGGAAAGCTGGAGCGCTTTGTTGCTGACTGGGCAAGAGAAAACGGCATCAAACCGCCGGTACCGGAGACGAAGAACGGCCGCAAGGTAGCTGTGATTGGTTCCGGTCCTTCCGGACTTACCTGTGCAGGCGACCTGGCAAAGCTTGGCTATGACGTGACGATTTTCGAGGCACTGCATGAGGCGGGTGGCGTGCTTGTTTACGGTATTCCGGAGTTCCGTCTTCCGAAGCTTGACGTTGTTGCAAAGGAAGTAGAAAATGTCAAATCTCTTGGCGTTAAGATCGAGACCAATGTTATCATCGGCAAGTCCGTTACGATCGACGAGCTGCTGGATGAGGAGGGATTTGAAGCCGTATTTATCGGTTCCGGCGCAGGACTTCCGATGTTTATGGGAATCCCGGGTGAGACGGCAAAGGGCGTATTCTCAGCAAATGAATACCTGACAAGAAACAATCTGATGAAGGCATTCCGAGACGATTATGATACTCCGATTGTACACGGCAAGAAGGTAGCTGTTGTCGGCGGCGGAAACGTTGCAATGGATGCAGCAAGAACAGCACTTCGTCTTGGCGCTGAGGTACATGTAATTTACCGCCGCAGTGAGGCAGAGCTTCCGGCAAGAGCAGAAGAAGTACATCATGCAAAGGAAGAGGGCATTATCTTTGACCTTCTGACCAATCCGACAGAGATTCTTGTAGATGAGAATGACAGTGTATGCGGCATTCGCTGCATCCGTATGGAGCTTGGCGAGCCGGATGCATCCGGAAGAAGACGTCCGGTAGAGGTTCCGGGTTCTGAGTTTGAGATGGAAGTGGACACAGTTATCATGTCACTTGGAACATCTCCGAATCCGCTGATTTCTTCCACTACGATCGGCCTTGATGTTAACCGCAGAAAGTGCATTATTGCTGACGAGGAGACAGGAAAGACCTCCAAGGACGGCGTATTTGCAGGCGGAGATGCTGTGACCGGCGCAGCGACTGTTATTCTTGCCATGGGTGCAGGAAAAGCGGCAGCAAAGGGAATTCATGAGTTCCTGAGTGCAAAGAATTAAATAAAGGGCAGCATTTTGAATATTTTTTAATGAAAGAGCTGTAAAAGAATGACAAAAAGATCCTTTGTACTGAAAACGGTATGGAGGATCTTTTTCGTGAATGAGATAAGATATGAATAAAATAGGATAATGAAATAGGATATTGAAAAGCAGGACAGAAGAATGAAAATAACACTGGTGACAGTAGGAAAAATAAAAGAAAAGTTTTACCAGGCCGCAATTTCAGAGTACAGCAAACGGCTGGGCCGGTATTGCTCGCTGAATATCGTTGAGGTCGCAGATGAAAAGACACCGGATGGGGCAGGAGAAGCGCTGGAGCGGCAGATCAGAGAAAAGGAAGGCCGGAGGATTCTCGAGGCAATTAAAGAAGATGCGTATGTAATTGCGCTGGCCATACAGGGTAAAGGGCGCTCCTCAGAAGAGCTGGCAGCGCATCTTGATGCGCTTACGGTACAGGGAAAAAGCCATCTTTGTTTTGTAATCGGAGGTTCCCTTGGACTTTCGGAAGAGGTGCTTGCCAGAGCAGATGAACAGCTCAGTTTTTCTGCAATGACATTTCCGCATCAGCTGATGCGGGTTATTTTGCTGGAGCAAATTTACCGGAGCTTCCGGATTATAAGAGGGGAGCCATATCATAAATAAATGTGAAAGCCCTGACGGGAAACTAAGATTGCCTTTAGCGGCAAAATAGGAGGAGAAATGAAACGGTTTTATAAAAATTCTATGGCTTTTATCCTGGCGGCAACTGTTGTGGTCTCGAGCGGGTGTTTGACCATAAATGCCAAAGAAGATGCGGGCAGCCAGACGGCAGAGTCAGCAAAGGCAGATGCGTCTGTTTTGCCGGTACAGGAGGAAACGGCCGGGCAGCCGGAAAAAAGTCTGGCAGTGGGAGATGAGATTTTCGGATTCACGGTGAGCTCCGTTTCTGACAGCGAGATGCTTCAGTCGCAACTTGTCGGATTTACCCATGAAAAAAGCGGGGCAGAGCTGCTGTGGGTAAAAAACAGTGACCCGGAGCTGGCGTTTTCCATCAACTACCACACGCCGTATGTGGACGAAACAGATACTAACCACGTGTTTGAACACGCAATTCTCGCTTCATCGGAAAAATATCCCAGCAAAAATCTGTTTTTCGATTTGGCGGGAAAAAGTTACAGTACTTTTGTCAACGCATTTACCTACAACACATTTACCTCTTATCCGGTAAGCTCTGAGAGCGAAGAGCAGTTTATCAAGCTTATGGATGTGTATTTAAGCTGTATGGTGGCGCCTGATATTTTGAAAAATGAAAATATCTTCAAGCGGGAAGCAATTCGGTATGAATTGGACAATCCGGAAGATGCAATTCATATGATTGGTACAGTTTATTCGGAGGATTTTGGCTTTCTGACAGACATGTCCATGGAAGCGGTCAATAATCTGGAGGATACCTTATATCCGGGACAGAATGCATCCAATGCAATCGGGCGTGCGCACAGAAATTATGAGAATCTCACCTATGAGGCTGTACTGGACACGTACAGGCGTTACTATCATTTTGATAACAGCCTGATCTGTTTGTATGGGGATATGGATTATGAAAAGGTCTTGAGTTTTATTGACAGGGAGTATTTGTCAAATGCCGAAAGACAGGGGACAGATCTTTCTGCCTATCAGGATTCAGCTGCTGAATGCGGCTATGTGGAGAAAACGGTATCCGTACCGGCATATGCAGGAGATCAGACAGAGCAGGCCGCTGAGATTGATTATGGGTTCAGCCTGGAGGATAAAAGCTGGGAGGATCTGACTGCATGGCTTGTGCTGTCTGAAGTGCTGAATCATGAGAATTCTTCCTTTTATGGGAATCTGAAGGAGCTGGGAATTCAAAATCAGGCGGGGGTCTATGTAAATCTGTATAATGCAAAGCCGTATCTTCAGTTTAGTCTGTTCTACGGGGAGCCGGAGCAAAGTCAGGCATTTAAAGATGCAGTGAATGCAACTTTGGTTCAAATTGCAGAGGAGGGCGTGGATGAGGAAATTTTACGTTCAGTTTTAAAACAGGCGAGAACCTCCAACTATCTGCGCATGGATGAGATAAACGTAGGTGTAAATGTGTTCCCTGACATTGTCAATTACTGGACCCACACTGGAGCATATGATTATTATTCTGTATTTGAGCAGACCTTAAATGATGTGGAAGCAGATAACAGGCAGGAGCTGTTCCGCCGTCTGGCAGCGGAAGCACAGCAGGCTGGGTGCAGCGCGTTGGTTACTAACGTGCCGGAGCCGGGACTTGCAGAAAGGATTCTTGGGGAACGGGATGAATATCTGGCAGATATGAAGGCATCTATGACCGAAGAGGAGATCCTGGAGATGATTCAGGATACGAAAGAATTCAGGGAATGGAACGAATCAGAAGGAGCCAACAGTGATTTTATGATTGACCCGACAGATGTTCCTGATGAAGAACCCTATACTGGTTATGAAATAGCGGAAGGGGACGGAGTGACCTACTATATGGCCCCTGCTGAGGTGGAAAAGGCAGGAAAATACAGAATGTATTTTGATATCAGCGACTTTTCGGATGAGGAACACATGGAGCTTGGCCTTTACAGTATGCTGGCAGGAAATATGGGAACCAGGGAACACAGTTTAAAGGAAATCCTGAATTTAAAAACCGAATATCTGTATTCTTATGCAATGGACTGCCTGTATCCGGAGGGAGAGCAGGCATATCCCATGATGCGGCTGAACTGGGTCACTCTGACAGAGGATTATGAAGAGGGGCTTGCGCTTTTGCTGGAGCTGCTGGGCAGCACGGACTTTACAGATACGAAACGGATTCAGGAGATCCTTGCCCGAGACGTTGATTTTTATGATATATCGCATGCAGATGATAAGCTGAGTGTTGCGCGTGATCTGGCTGCATCTTATATTTACTGTAATTATGGCTACCTGGAGGCGTACAGGGGACAGGAGTTTTATTATTATCTGAAGGAGGTCAAAGCGAAACTTGAGGCAGACAGCTCTTATGGAATGGTTTTGGCAGAGCGCCTTCAGAATGTCTCGGATAAACTTATGAAAAAAGGACGCCTGACCTTTGCCTGTGCTGCGCCGGAATCTGACCTCAAAGAGATACAGACGATCACCACCGGAATTTTAGAGTCACTTCCCTTTAAAGCGCCAGGAGAAAACAAGATCACTTTGCCCGAAGTGGCACAGAAGCGGGCTGCGATTGTCGAGAGCTCTGACCAATGTGCGGTTACAGCTGGAAACTGCTATGAAAATGCTGAATTTTCCGGAAAGTATGTTCCGTTTCTTATGGCAGCATCGGACCGGTACACGGTTCCGAAACTTCGTTTCCAGATGGGGGCATACAGCAGCGGCATTACTTTTTCCGCTTACAACGGAGCAATGCTTATGTACAGCTACAGTGATCCCAATGCAGCAGAGACGATAAAAGTTTTTGAGGGGACTGCGGATTACATTGCAGATATGGAGCTGACACAGGAAGATCTGGACGGATACATCCTTATAGCAGTGGCCACCTCCGGTATGGCAAGAGGGGTGCTGACGAAACCCATAGTGGCTATGGAAAATGAGATTCTGGGATGCGATACAGAGAAAGCCTGTGAGATCGTCAACAACATGAAAGAGGCTACGGTAGAAGATCAGAAGGCAGCTGCGGAGTGCTTCCGGGAAATTATAAAGGAGTCTGGGATGGCTACGGTGGGCAATGAAACACAGTTAACGGCCGATCAGGATGCTTATGAGCAGCATCTGTCGTATAAAGCTGGCGAGAGGATTTCGTAAAAAGGTATGTGCTGTAAGAAGGTAACGGAATAAAAAAGAAACCTGTTGTATAGGAAAAACTGTTACCTTTTTCCTTGTATTACCAGAATGAAAATGATATATTAAATACAGGCACAGGTGTCGCCAAAATGCTGAAGAATATTCAGGTGGCGTGCAGCTGTGCCTGTGTTTTTATTTCAGAAAGAAGTGCTTGCAGCCTATATTTTTTTGGAATATAAGGGAGGAATTATGATGAAAAAGCGTGGGATCAGTTTTTTAATGGCATGTTTACTGGCTGTCCAGCCAGGGTTATCCGTTGCGGCGCAGAGCGAGGAAAATTCGGTGATCAGGGGAGAGGACTATACGGTACGTGCGCATGTGGATGGGACAAAGACGCTTACTTTTTATGCAGATTTGGAGGCTTCCGATTATGCAGGCAGCAGTGTGGGTAAAGATGGGACAGAAGCTGGCACGGAGCGCAAAGCCGGAATGCGCAAGGCAGGGCAGAGCAGGACTGTTGCGCTTTCAGAGGATGGACAGAAGAATAGCGGGACGATACAAGGGACAGGGCAGACGGATGAAACGGAGGCTTTGTCCCTTGAAACGTCTATTGAAGGGGAAGGGAAAGACGCAGAGGTTACTCTTTCTTATGGAGAGCTGGGGATTTCGTTTACAGCAGAGGTTTTTGTTGTGATAAAGTAAGCTTGTAACAGGAATGGCTAATAAGATATAATGAATCC
>CAOJHI010000059.1 GCA_948436005.1 uncultured Lachnospiraceae bacterium | reverse complement strand
CATATGCGCACACTCTTTCCCTACACGACGCTCTTCCGATCTTGAGATCATCAATGAAATCCAGTATGGACACGGATATCCGGGATGGAAGATTGAACTGGTACGGTTCTTTGACGATTATCTGTGGAAAACAGATGCGCGTGAAATGGACGTTCCGGAGATTACACCGCTTCCGTCCGTGACATATTCGGATACGCTTTCCGGAGAGCAGCTGTATCAGGCAGCGCTTCTGTACCGCGAAAAGGGTGATTTCAAGACAGCGCTTACGTTTATGCATGAAGCTCTGGCAAGAGGCTGCGACAACGCGCTTGTTGAGATGGCAGCATGGTATTTCTGCGGCAAGGCACCACTGGCAGAGGGCGAGGACAATATTGAAACCGCAACCCATTTGATGGATCTGGCGACAGAGCGGGGTAATGCGATGGCTGCATACTACTGGGGCCTGATTTACTCAGACTGCTCCATCCCGGGCCTGGGCCAGAAAGTGGAAGAAGGGCATTTTGAGGTTGATATCGACAAGGCGATTGAATATTATGAACTGTCGATTGAGCTGGGATATCAGAAAGCTTACAAATTCCTCGGAAACATGTATTACAATGGCGATTACGGCGTAGAGCAGGACAAGGCAAAAGCAGTGGAATATTACGCAGCAGGTGCAGAAGCCGGTGACTTTACGTGTACGCATCTGTATGCAGACTGCCTGTATAACGGAGACGGTATCGAGCAGGATGGAGCAAAGGCAATGGAGCTGTATCAGTGGCTTGTGGATGTGAAGGCGCACAACAAGAACGATTATTCCTGGGCAGCTTATATGCTCGGCAACATCTACACAGAAGGTACGTATGTGGAGCAGGATACGCAGAAGGCGCAGGAATATTATGAGCTGGCAGCAGAACTTGGAAACAAGGATGCAATGCAGGTACTCGGAATTGAGCCGGAGACGAAGGCAGAATAATCCGAATATTATTTGAGATAAAGTGGAATAAGCTTATATAGGAACCAAAGCTGAGAAGCAGAGTAAGTAAGAATAGTCAGAAATAATCTCAGGCATATGCCTGTGATAAAAAATCAGGATCCTGGCAGGAGAGGCAAAACAGGGGAGCGAATAAAGTTCCGTTTTGTCGTTCCTGCCGGGATTTATGTAGTTTTCATATTGTTTCAGAATCGTGATCTGTGATAAAATCAGAAAAACCAGGCAGATATTCAGGAAAAATCAGGTGAACCTATGAGTTTGAGAGAAAAGGTATTTGTCGCCATTTCGATGGCAGTGTTTTGTATATTTGCAGTATTTTTTATGAAACCATCAAAGGAAAAGACGCAGACAAGCGGCGTGCGCATTGCCGCAATCATGCCGGACGTGACGAACAGCTTCTGGGCGGGGGTATGGAATGGGGTTGACAATGGTGCAGCATCGGCCAATGTACGCCTTTCACGGTATCGGTATGCAACGGGGAAAGACACCCGGGAAATGAACGAGAAACTGGAGACAGCGCTTTTGTCAAAGCCGGAGGGGATTTTGCTTTGCGCGAATCAGTATACGGCTCCCCGGACGCGCGAGTTGCTTTCACAGGCCATGGAGACAGGGATTGCGGTCGTACTTTGCGATACGGATACAGAAGAAAAGCTCAGAGATGCCTATGTGGGAGCTGACAATGAGAAAGCCGGGCATGACTGTGCGGGATACCTGCTGAATCATGGGGAAATCCGGACAGCGGTTATTATAAAAAGCAGCGAAGAGCGGATTTCCGGTGCCACAAGACAGAGGGAGCAGGCTTTTTTGGAGCATTTTGCAGATGACAGTCAGATTCAAATCGAAAAGCTGGTTTTGACTGGTGAGGGAAACGATAATTTTCAGATTCTGGAGGAAAAGCTGCTGTCGCTTGGCGAGGAGACAGCGCTGGTCTGCTTTAATTCTTCTACGACGATTCTTGCAGCACAGACGATTGAGCGGCTGAAGATGGCGGACAAAGTGACTGTAGTTGGTTTTTCAGAAACAGAGGAAGCGTTTTCCTATACGCAGGAGGGTGTGATTGACGCATTGTTTACGCAGGACAATGAAGAGCTTGGCCGGAAATCAGTGGAACTTCTGGAAGCTCTGGTGCAGAGGAAAGCAGAAGAAAAAAGGAAAAACGAAGAAAAGAAAGAAGAGACAGGGGAAAAAGCGGAAAAACTGGAAGACGAAGAAACGAAGTCAGTGATTTATATTGATATGATACCGGTACTCGGAGGGGAGGGACACGCTTGAGTTACAGTTTGCTGATTGTAGAGGATGAACGGCTGGAGGCAGAGATGCTGGAGGATATGATCCGGAACCGCTATCCGCAGATTCCGTACATTTATTCTGCTGATAACGGAATTGACGCACTGCGGCTCACACAGAAGAAAAATCCGGATATTGTGCTGCTCGATATCAACATTCCGGGGATTTCGGGAATTGAATATATGAAAGCATTATCAGAGAATCATTTTCAGGGCCATGTGGTGATTACAACAGCGTATGATTCCTTTGAGTATGCGAAAGAAACGATGAAATACGGAGCAGTTGGATATCTGTTAAAACCAATCATGGATACGGAGCTTTCAGAATTCATGGAAAAATGTTTTGAACTTGTACAGGAAAAGCGGAAGGTTCAGCAGATCTCGGAAGGAATGATTTCAATCTGTTCGTATGCGCAGAGGTATCTGATGAATGATTTTCTGCAGGGAAATGTGCCGGAAAGAGCAATGCAAAACGCATACGGATGGCCAGCGGACGGGAAGCTGCAGGCGAGGATGGTACGGCTTTGTTTTGGAAAAGAGCTTGATGAGAGCAGGCAAAAAGAAGTTGTACAGACCATGGAGAGCATTTTTCAGCCGTTTTTCCGAACGCTGTGGACGATTGACAGCCGGGAACTGCTGTGTGCATTTACACCGCAGGAATATCATGAAGCAGAGGAGCTGGAGGTGGCAGTGTGGTGTGCCGCATCTGTGCTGGTGCGTGTTCTGGAGAAAAAAGCAGCTGACTGCCTGATCGGAATGCAGATTACATTTACAAAAGTGTGCAGTTCATACCGGGAGCTGATGGAAGCTGTGCCGGGTGCAGCGCCTTTTCAGATTTCACTGAATATGGGAGAGCAGAGTGCTTATGACAGACGGATGAAACTGTCGAAAGCGGTTCAGCGCATGAGGGAAGGAAATGCAAAACGGGCTGTCCATGTGTTTCATGGAATGTTTGAGCAGCAGGAAACCTGGTGGGGAGGCGTTTATCTGTTTTTAAAAGCAGTGCTTCAGTACCAGGAGGAAATTGATGTCATGGACGGGCTGCTTGCAGTGGATGCAAAAAAGCCGATGGAGAGTCTGGCAGGCTGGCTGCAGGAGATCCTGACACAGCCGGAGCAAAAAGATGTGTCCATTCATCCGGTAATTGCAGAGGCGGTGCGTATTATGGAAAAAGAGTATGGTTCACTGGGGCTGTCTCAGACAACGCTTGCAGAGCGTCTTGGCCTGAATCCGGCCTATTTCAGCAGACGTTTCAAAAAGGAAACGGGGCAAAATTTCTCGACGGCTATGACACAGATACGGATGTGCCATGCAAAGGAACTTCTTGACCTGGGTATGACACCGGAGCAGGTATCGGTGAAATGTGGATATACGAACAGAAAGTATTTTTATGAGACGTATCGGCTGTATTATGGGATTTCTGCAACGCAGTATGTACAGAGGATTGAAAACAATGAGAGAGGAAAAAACACATCGGCTGAAATATGAAGTATTCCGGCTTGTTGTGATCGGGGTACTGATTCTGTGCATCGTGTTTGCGGTGACGATGTTCATTGAATTTCGCATGCTGATAAGAATGAAAAGCACGATTGACAGTAATACGGTTTTTTCAGAGTATTATGAGGCTATAAACGAGGCAGAAACGTGTCTGAGCAGGTATGTCAATGCGCGGCAGGAAGAACAGAGACTTGCGTGCATTGAAGCCGGAAAACATGTTGCGCAGAGCAGCCGCCAGATGCGGGAAACGTTTGACGATCCGCAGTTTGTGGATCACTATTATCTGACAGAGAGCTGGCTTTTTTATTACAATCGTATGATTCTTCCGGATGAGGAAAACGGAAGTACAGAAATTCTGGAAGATTATGCGATGTGTGAGAAGCTTTACCGGTATTTGCTGGATAACGAAAATGAACTGAATTCCATTCGCACGGGAATTACGTTTCGCATCTATCATGAACAGTTTTCACTGTGGAGGCGGCAGTTTGCCGTGATGGCGGCGGGAATTCTGCTTTGCAGCGCGTACCTGCTGATTTTCAGCGGTGTGAGAGTGCGCAGACTGGTAAAGCCGATAACGGATTTGACGGAGCAGATGCAGGATTTTAAAAATGGGGCAATCCTCTTTCAGGATGAGACAGAGGAAAACGGGACAATATTTTGTTCAGATGGGACAAGAGAAGGCCGATGTGTGGAAACAGGCACACAGAGGATGAGATTGCCGGAAGAAACAGGCTGCCAGGGAAGAACGGACGGCATTCTTGTTACAGAAACAAAAATTCTGGAGCATACATTTCGGGATATGTCAGTGGTAATAAGAACCCAGATGGAGGAGCTTCTTGAGAAAATGCAGCTCGATCAGCAGGTTCGGGAGCTGCAGGTTCAGAATATGCAGATGCAGGTTTCCCTCAACGAGGCACATATGAAGCTGATTCAGTCACTGCTCAGCCCGCATTTTCTGTTTAACTGCCTGAATACTGTTTCCGGGCTCGCATACTTTGAACATGCACCGAAAACGAGGGAGGCCAGCCAGCTGATAGCCTGTTATCTGAGGGATTCGATCCGGCTGATCGGCCAGAATATTTCACTGGAAGAGGAGATTCGCCATACGAGGGAATATATGAAAATTCAGGAGCTGCGGTTTGGGGAGCGGATTTCCTTTGCAATTCAGTCCGACGGTATGAACGAGAATATGAAGGTGCCGTCCATGCTGCTGCAGCCTCTGGTGGAAAATGCGATTTCCCACGGCTTAAAGACCGTCTGGGAGGGAGGCAGGATTGAAGTAAAAGTACAGACCTGCGGGGGAAAAGTGTTTTTGCAGGTGGAAGATAACGGAGAGGGCATGGATCGCACGGCGCTTGAAAAAGTCCGGGCAGACCTGAAAGGGGCAGGGGCGCTTGAAAAGATGACCGGCCTTTACGGTGTTGCAGCAAGACTGACGACGATTTACGGAAGATATGCGTCGGTCGATCTGGACAGTGAGCCGGGCAGGGGAACCCGTGTGTCTGTTACACTGGAGACAGTACAAACCAACGGGGACAGTTAGCATGGAGCGTATAAACGAAATGGGCAAATGAATGAGAATGAAGCGGATAAACAGAACGGGGCAGACGAATAAGAGTGAAGCGGAAAAATGGAACGAGGCAGATGAATAAGAGTGAAGCAGATAAACAGAACGGGGCAGACGAAATAAGAGTGAAGCGGAAAAATGGAACGGGGCGGATGAATAGGAGTGAAGCGGAAAAATGGAACGGGGCAGACGAATAAGAGTGAAGCGGATAAATGGAACAGGGCAGACGAATAGGAACGAAGCAGGCAGGCGGAGAAGAAACGGAGAGAATAAATGACACTGACACAGATACATTATTTTATCACAATTTCAGAAACAAAATCCCTGAATAAGGCGGCTGAGCAGCTGTATGTCTCCCAGCCTTCCCTGACCAGTGCAATCCGGGAGCTTGAGAAAGAGCTTGGCATCACCCTGTTTTACAGAAGCGGACGCGGCGTCACGCTGACGGGCGATGGAACTGAGTTTTTACTTTACGCAAAGCAGATCTATGCGCAGTATGAGAGCGTGATGGAAAAGTACGGGAAGGGAACAGCCGGTAAAAAGAAGTTTGGCGTATCCACACAGCATTATTCGTTTGCAGTGAAAGCCTTTGTGGATATGGTAAAGGAGTCTGATCTGTCAAAATACGAATTTGCAATCCGGGAGACGAGAACAGCCGAGGTAATCAGTGATGTCAGCACAATGAAAAGTGAGGTCGGCGTGCTCTATTTGTGCGATTTTAACCGCAAATGTATGGAAAAGCTCCTGCGGTCTGCAGGGCTCAAATTCTGTCATCTGATTCACTGTGAGGCATACGTTTATATCTGGAAAAACCACCCTCTTGCAAAGGAAGCATCTGTCAGTATGGAGCAGCTGAGCGGATACCCGTGCCTTTCTTTTGAGCAGGGTGACAACAGTTCCTTCTATTTTGCAGAGGAGATTCTGTCGGCAAATGAATATCCGCAGACCATCAAAGCGAATGACCGTGCAACCATGCTGAATCTGATGGTGGGGCTGAATGGCTATACGCTCTGTTCCGGAATCATCTGCGAGGAACTGAATGGCAGTGAGTTTGTTGCAGTTCCGTTTCAGGATGATGAACAGAATCCGAACAGCGTAATGGAAATCGGCTACGTTGTAAAAGAGAATACAATACTTTCACGTATGGGAGAGCGGTATGTGGAGAAACTGAAGGCATATCTGGGGATTCTGGAAGAGTAAAACGGAATTTTATGATATGTGCGGTTCTGTCAGGTAAGGAGGGAATGGAGATGCACGAGAGCAGATTATTTAAAATTTTATATTACCTGCTCGATCAGGGACAGGCTACTGCGCCGGAACTGGCAGAAAAATTTGAAGTGTCGGTCAGGACGATTTACCGGGATTTGGATGCTTTAAGCGGAGCCGGGATTCCCATCTATGCAGAAACAGGAAGAAACGGCGGGATTCATTTAATGGATGGTTTCGTTCTGGACAAAGCCGTATTATCAGGCGAAGAGAAACAGGAAATCCTCACAGCGCTGCAGAGCATAAACACAATACAGAATATGAGCAGCAGCCAGACACTGCAGAAACTTTCCTCAATATTTCATTTGAATTCGGAGAACTGGCTTGAAGTGGATTTTTCGAGATGGGGGAATGACGGAGGCGATAATGAAAAATTTGAGCTGCTGAAATCAGCAGTCATTCAGCGGAAAAATGTGAAAATCTGTTATGCGGGTTCTTGCGGAGCTGTAAAGGAGAGGACTGTTCAGCCATTCAAACTCGTCTATAAAGCAAAGGCGTGGTATTTAAAGGCGTTTTGTACAGAGAGACAGGACTGGCGGATTTTCAAACTAAATCGTATTCTGGATTTGGAAATTTTAAATGAAGGTTTTCTGCATCGCAGTGCTCCACAGACGGCAGATGAGGATGAAGGGGTATATAATCAGATTGTTCTGCGGTTTCCGCAGGAAATGGCGTACCGCGTTTATGATGAGTTTGACAAAGCGCAAATACAGCAGCAGGCGGATGGGGCTTTCATCGTTTCCGCCAAAATGCCGGAAGATGCATGGCTGACAGGGTTTCTGTTGTCGTTCGGCACACAGGTAGACATACTTTCGCCCGTTTATTTGAAAGAAGTCATAGCAGAACAGGCAAAGCGGATCTATGAAAAAAATAAACCCTGACATAGGGTGTCAGGATTATTCTGATAAAATGGTCAGCATAAGATTCAACGATTCGATTTTTGATGCATGACAATTCAGGATAACAGAAAGGAAAACAGACATGGGCAGACCAACAACAAAAGCAGATTTATTATCCGCAGCAACTACAAACTATGAAAAGCTGAATGCACTGATTGCGGGATTAACAGAACAGGAGCTGAGCACGCCTTTTGATTTTTCAAATGATGTGAAAAAGAAAGAAGCGCACTGGAAAAGAGATGTCAATCTCAGGGATATTCTGATTCACCTCTATGAGTGGCATCAGCTTTTGCTCAACTGGGTACAATCAAACCAAAATGGCGAGAAGAAACCGTTTATTCCGGAGCCTTATAACTGGAAAACCTATGGGGAAATGAATGTAGAATTTTGGAAAAAGCATCAAAATACAGCATTGGTGGATGCTAAAAATATGTTTCAGGAATCACATGCCCGAATTATGAAGCTGGCGGAAACCTTTTCAAATGAGGAGCTGTTTTCCAAAGGCATGTATCCATGGGTGGGAGGGAGCACGTTGGGCTCGTATTTTGTCAGTGTTACTTCAAGCCATTATGATTGGGCCATGAAAAAGTTAAAGGCACACAGGAAAATCGTGCCGGCGTATGCGGGAAGGTAGCTTCTTTTATTCTGAATGCCATCCGGTTATAGAAAAAATCTATAGCCGGATATTTTTTTTGAATATTAGACAGATAAAACCTATCGTGATACTATGTTTTCAACGAATTAAAAAGAACTGACATAGGAACCCGAGAATCAACGGGAAATCCGGTCAGAGAAATCAGGAAGAATCATACAGGAGGGAAAAGAAATGACAGATATCAGAAATTCAGAAAACTGGGGCTTTGAGACAAGGCAGTTGCATATCGGACAGGAGCAGGCAGATCCGGTAACGGATGCGCGGGCAGTTCCGATTTATGCGTCGACTTCATATGTGTTCCACAATTCACAGCATGCGGCGGACCGCTTCGGGTTGCGTGATGCCGGAAACATTTACGGCAGGCTGACGAATCCGACGCAGGATGTTTTTGAACAGCGTATCGCGTCTCTGGAGGGCGGAACAGCAGCGCTTGCGGTAGCGTCCGGAGCAGCAGCCATTGCGTATACGTTTCAGGCTCTGGCAAAGTCGGGTGAGCATATCGTGGCTTCAAAGACCATCTATGGAGGGACTTACAATTTACTGGCACATACGCTTCCATTGTCAAACGGTATCACTGCAACGTTTGTGGACCCGGAAGAGGAGGGAGCTTTTGAAGCAGCTATTCAGGAAAATACGAAAGCGATTTTTGTGGAAACGCTTGGAAACCCGAATTCCAATCTGGCAGATCTGGAAAAGCTTGCAGAAATCGCGCACCGCCATCAGCTTCCGCTTGTTGTGGATTCCACATTTGCGACGCCGTATTTGATTCGGCCGATTGAATACGGCGCAGATATCGTAGTGCATTCTGCAACAAAGTTTATCGGAGGACACGGAACGGCAATCGGAGGCGTAATCATTGACGGCGGGGCATTTGACTGGAAGGCTTCCGGCAGATATCCGTGGATTTCCGAAGCAAATCCGAGCTATCACGGCGTATCATTTACGGATGCGGCAGGCGCGGCGGCGTTTGTGACTTATATCCGTGCAGTTCTGCTCAGAGATACGGGGGCAACGCTCTCACCGTTCCACGCTTTTATTTTCCTGCAGGGACTTGAGACTTTGTCCTTGCGTGTAGAGCGGCACGTAAGCAATGCGCTGAAAATCGTGGATTATCTGGCAAAGCATCCGCAGGTGGAAGCGGTCCACCATCCGTCGCTTGCGGGCGAGCCGAGCCATGAATTATATAAACGGTATCTGCCAAATGGCGGGGGTTCCATCTTTACGTTTGAGATAAAGGGAGATGACAAGACAGCGCAGGAATTTATTGACCATCTTGCAATCTTTTCCCTTCTGGCAAATGTGGCGGACGTAAAATCACTGGTGATCCATCCGGCTACCACGACGCACAGCCAGTGCACGCCGGAAGAGCTGCTGGATCAGGGAATAAAGCCAAATACGATCCGTCTGTCCATCGGCATTGAGAAAGCGAAGGACCTGATTGCGGCGCTGGAAGCGGCGTTTGAGGCAGTAGAAGGAAAGAATGCAGGAAAGGACTGATGCAAAGTATTGCTGATATGGCAGAATTTCTGAATAGTTCGTGACTGCATAAGTAAATTTTCAGAAGGAGCTGGTGTTCTGACAGGTAAAAACCTGCCGGTGTACCGGCTCTTTTTGCGTGAGAAAATATAGAAATGGTAAATTGTAAAGTAATTTAGTGCTTGTAATTATATGGATGATCTGGTAAAGTTTTAAAAAGAACAGATGTTCCTGGCGCGGATAATATAACTTTGGGGTACAACTGAAGTATCGTGAAAAACACATAATGCAAGGAGGAAAACATGGCATTTTCGGAAAAAGTCAAGAATGAAGTAAAAAAGAAAGCATTTTTTCGATGTGCAGTTTGTCAGCAGGCTTTTGTTGAAGTACATCATATCATTCCCCAGGAAGAAGGGGGTGAGGACACGATGGATAATGCGGCGCCATTGTGCGCAAGCTGCCATGATTTATATGGAGGGAACCCCAGTAAGAGAAAACAGATCAGACAAATGCGAGATGACTGGTATGAAAGAGTTGCAGCAATGCAAAAGGTCAGCATGGAAGAATTTCGTCCGATTGTCGCTGATAAAAACGGGGTCAATGCACTGAAAGATAAAAAAGTAGCGATTTATCATGTAGTTCTTGCAGAAGAATCATTTGCAAGTGCGGCGAGAATGCTGGTGCGGCTGATTGCGCAGGCACAGGAGAACATGCCGAATCAGCCCCGTGCTTTGTATCTGGATGTAGAGGCATAGAAATGAAAAAGGCGGTTTTGATAAAGATATGGCAGAGCTGCTGATCCAATTTATGTGTGGGCTTCTGATGCCCTATTTATCAGAAGCCCACACGCCGCTGGGAAATATAAAAAATACGAAAATGCAGAAAAATGAGGTGCCGCAGGATTTGATGATTTTTGGATTTGAAGATTGTGAACAGTAATTACTGCGGATTGGAATGATATCTGGAAGATTCCTGAAAAAAGACTTGCTTTTTATAATATATTATGCTATTTTTATATTCGAACCGGTTCGAATGGAGGCATTTTTGATGAGATTGACAATATCTGATATTGCGAAAAAGACGGGATATGCGAAAAGTACAGTTTCAGCAGCATTAAATAACAAGCCAGGCGTCAAGCCGGAAACGAGGGAGGAGATTTGCAGAATCGCGGAGGAAATGAATTATATTCCAAATGAATTTGCGAGGAATCTTTCGATGCAGACGGCCAATATCATAGGCATTATTGTGCGGGATATTACGAATCCCTTTTATGCCAAAATCTGCCGGGCAGTTGAGAATGTTGCGGCAAGATACTCCTATACGACGCTGATTTTAAATACGGACGGGATTCGGGAAAAGGAGCTGAATGCGATAAGAGTGATGCTGGGACAGCGGGTGAGCGGTGTGATCGTCGATATCAGCGGCAAAGACACAGACCTTCTGGAAGAGCTGGACAAATTCGGTATGCCTTTTGTTGTATTCGGAACTGCGGCCGGTGAGCTTTCCGTAGACAGTGTGGAGGCAGATGACTATAATGGCGCTTATCAGGCAGCAGAATATTTATATCTGGCCGGACATCGGAAAATTGGGTTTGTCCACGGCGGGCCTGAGTCTGTTTATTCGCAGCGCCGTCTGGGGGGAATCCGGGAAGCGCTTGAACAAAGGGGCATACGGCTGGAGGAAAAATACATCTATTACAAAGCAAAGACTATACAGGAGGGATATTTGCTCGGAAAACAGCTGGCAGGGGCTCAGGATTTGCCGACCGCTCTGATCGCTTACAATGATCTGACTGCAGTGGGGATCATCCGTGCGCTGGAGGAAAGCGGTCTTCATGTGCCGGAGGATATTTCAATCATTGGTTTTGATGATATTGAGCTGATGACGTTTCCGCTCACTACAGTGCAGATTCCGGAATATGAAATGGGGGAGAACGCGGCAGCCTTGCTTTTGGAGCGGATTATGGGGAAAGGCAGTGATACGCGCAGGGAAGTATTGCTGAAAACAAAGCTGGTGGTAAGAAAGTCGGTAAAAAGGCTGTTATAGATTATATTATTTTATAGGTTAAAATCGAACCGGTTCGCAAAAGACAGAACAGGTGACTTCAACCATTACGGGGAGCAGGAGGCCAGGATATAGTATAAGAAACAGCTCTATGCCTGGTTAAATTAAAAAAAGGAGGGCAGTGTACTTACTTTTCGTAATGCAGAGAAGTGATCATTTAAGTAAAAATCGAACCGGTTCGGAAATATTTGGAAATGGAAAAAATATTAAACAGAAAATCAAAAAGGAGAAGGAGAGATAATGATGTTAAAACGTAAATTAGCAGCAGGTTTGGCAATTGCAATGCTTTCCGGTATGGTATCGGGCAGTATGGGGACTGTTTTTGCAGAAGAGGAGCCGGTGACGATCAAATTTGTAGGGTATGCCAATTCTGTGGCAGGCTTTGAGGCAAGAGCGCAGGAGTTTATGGCACAGCACCCGGATATTATTGTAGAAGTACAGGGAATCCCTGCAAACAGCTGGGGTGAGCTGATGCAGGCGATCAGCGTGAACATCGCAGGAGGGGATATTCCGGATATTGCGGATATTGCGAGCGAAGGGCAGAGGGCGTTTGCCGCTTCCGGGCTGATTGCTCCAATTGACGAGTATCTGGAACGCGACAGGGAGGAATTGCAGGAAACTCTGGACGGCATCGATCCGGCTCTCATGGAAACGATGAAATATAATGGGGAAACATACTGCCTGCCGACTGTATGGAACAATATGCTTCTTTATTATAATAAGAACGTGCTGGAGCGTTTTGGAATCGAAGAACCGGAAGCAGGGTGGACCATTGATGATTTTATTGAGATCTGCCAGAAAGTTACCTCCGAAAACGACGGGACGAACGATACGTACGGCTATGCATTTGGAAACGGTTATTTTACAACCCTGGTGCCATGGATTTTTGCGGCCGGCGGAAATGTGCTGAATGACGACTGGACAGAATCCAGGCTGACGGATCCGGATACGATGGCCGGCATCCAGCTTCTGTATGATTTTGTGTACAAATATAATATTTCTCCGAAGCTTGATGCAGGCGTGGGCGACTTTGACCTGTTTGTGCAGGACAGGCTGGCTTTTATGGGCGGCGGTATGTGGAACGTAAATTCACTGCGCAACGCGGGCTTTCCGGTGGAGGATTATGATGTGATAGAGTTCCCGCTTGTGAAAGAGGATAAGCCTGTTATCGGCGTGGGCGGGTGTCCGATTTTTGCAGCCAGCGAGCATAAGGATGCAGCCTGGGAATTTGCCAAATTCCTGTCCGGCAAAGAGTTTCAGGAGACGTTTGTCGTGGAGGACGGCTGGTCTATTCCGTCCGTGAAGTCCGCGGCGGATGCACTGGCAGCCAAGGATTTTGCTCCGGAGCACAGTGAGCTGTTCTATGCTTCTGCACAGAAGGGCGTTATGGTTCCGGCTCCGGAAGAGTACAGTGCAATCGAAGCTGTGCTTCTGCGGGAATTCAGCTCTGTGATGGCAAATATGAAAACAGTAGAAGAGGCAATGACAGATGCGGAGGCAGAGATCAACGCTGAAATTGCAAACAGGTGACAGCGTACAGGAGAAGCAGTGCAGTTTGTTTTTCAGGCAAGGCCGGAAAGGGGCAGGTATGGTGAAAAAAACACGGAAAAAAATGAAGAGAAGGGAAATACTGTGGGCTTACCTCATGCTGGCTCCGGCGCTTGCACTGTTTCTGACGTTTGTTCTGATTCCTCTGATCTCTACTTTTTTCATTTCATTTTATAAATGGGATATGCTGACGCCGGCTAAATTTATCGGATGGAAGAATTTTGAGACGTTGCTCGGCGACCAGAGGCTTCGTACCGTGATTGGCAACACGCTGTTTCTTGCCGTGGCTGCCGTTGTATTGAAGCTGGCAATCGGTCTGGCGCTCGCGGCGGCGGTGCACAGCGTCCGGAGTAAACGGCTGACTTCGGTGCTGGAATCGGTTTTCTTTTTCCCGAT
>CAOJHI010000058.1 GCA_948436005.1 uncultured Lachnospiraceae bacterium | reverse complement strand
GTCTTCAAATTCGAGCTCGCCGACCTGACTGTCTATTTCATCACACCGTAAAAACCGTTTTGGAGGATTTAGTTCTGCCTGGATGCCGGAATTGGCCGGCATACGGAAAATATCAAGGTTGCCAAAATAGTAATCCCATCGTTCCAGCTCTCCGGCGCGGTATGCACTGCCGCCAAAAGAAAGATCGGCGAATACCCAGCCGTACGGAGCTATGTAAAACTGTGCCCAGTCATGACACCCCGTATAGAACGGAGTGACGTACAGGCCGGACTGCCATCTGGCCGGAATCCCTGCCATGCGGCACAGCGTAATAAACAAAAGTGCCTGCACGCCACAGTCTCCCTTTAAATTGACCGCAGCATATTCGGAAATATTTTCGATACAATAGTATTCCCGCATAAAAGAATACATGACATGTGTTGTCACATAGTCATATATTTTGCGCGCCTTTCTGACCGGATTTTCCTCTCCCTGCAAAATCTCGTTGAGCAGAAGTCTCAGATACGGCGTGAAAACCATATGCGGATATTCCTCATGCGTGTCAAAAGACGGCTGGTGTTCCCCGGCCTGTTCCGGTTTCAGCTCCACATACTCCACATGACTGATATATTCATAGTCCAGCTCCACCTTTTCCCCTTTGTCAAGCACTGTCTCAAAATACGCAGTTCTCTGAACAGCATCCGGTTCTGCCAACACCTGAACCTCTGGTACAGAATGCAGAATCCGAAAACCGGAAACCTGTTTACACGCCTGTGGAACCGGCAAATGAACCCGTACCCGCTCTCCTGGCCGTTCATATCCTTCTGCCGGGCCAATTGATACATGCAAATGGAACTTCACCGTACGTTGCCCATCTGTTTTCATCTGACGCACATTTCGGTTCAGAAGATCCTGTTTTTTCTCTGCCTCCATGTCCTCATCCGGCTGAATCAGCCGCACTGCATATTCCGGTTTTGTTTTAATCAGATTTTCGAAAAAAAGATTCTGAAAATAAACCTCACCGTCTTTGTAAATCCAGTCCACGTCCCCGTTTTCTTTCAGCTCTGTGAGTTCCATTTCCTGAAAATCACGGATATTTTTCCGCATAACATCTGCTGCCTGCGTAAAACCAAAGGGGTACTCAGGCCCCTCCATGATATGAAGTATCTCCTTTTCCATCCGCAGCCGCTCCTTCATGGCCACAGATACCTTCTCTTGCTCCAAAAGTCTGTCAATCCGCTGAAACGCTCCCTTGTAATCTCCATATGCTTTCAAGCGCTGTATATCCTCCGGCAGCGGAATACGCAAATAACTCAGATCATGGTACATTGTTTTAATCTCCTTTCAGGTGATATGGGCTGTATTTGGGATGCGGACCCGGAAGGGGAAAACCGGACGAACCAGGGAGGGACGGCACAAAAACGGGGTTCCGGCAAACAAGTCACCCCTTATTATGTGCCGTCCCCCCTGGTTCTGATTTTGGTATACACCCTTCGCAATCACCTTTTTATATTTTCATTTCACACTTTTAAATTGTGAACATAGTTTCCTTGGTATATTATACGCAAAGTTTCCAATGCGCACAAGTTATTTATAATGAAAGTAATATTTAATCAAAAAATCGCCGCCCTACTCCAATTTTTCCTTTTCTTCTATTGCATTTTGTATTATTCTGTTTACAATAGTCAATTGCGAAACCTGTTTCAAAATCAGCCCCCTGGCAACATGTGCAAAATAAGGGTGACTTGTTTGCTGGAATCCCGTTTTTGCACATGTTGCCAGGGGGCGTCCCTTTTTCACACGTTTTGCCCTGATACACAACAAATATACACCCCAGGAGAATATTATGAAGCTGTTAATTGTGGAAGATGAAAAATTACTTGCTGCCTCCCTGAAAACGCTTTTCACTGCAAAAGGTTTTGAAGTCGATTTGGCTCATGACGGAGAATCCGGCGCTGATCTGGCGCTGCTTGGGATCTATGACCTGCTGATTGTTGATGTGATGATGCCGAAAAGGAACGGCTTTGAAATGGTACGGCAAATCCGCCAGAAACACTGTGGTGTTCCGGTTCTGATGCTGACCGCCAAATCAGAAGTGGCAGACCGGATTCAGGGCCTGAATTCGGGCGCTGATTATTATCTGGCAAAGCCATTTGACACACGGGAGCTTCTGGCCTGTGTCAATGCCCTTCTGCGCAGACAGGGAAGCGAAGTCAATGTATTGACATTCGGGAATACGGGACTTGATCTCTCCTGCGGCATGCTCTTTCATGACGAAAAAAATATTCGCCTCTCCGCCAAAGAATTTGATGTGATGCGTCTGCTTTTACAGGCAGGAAAACGCAATCTCTCCAAAGAAGCCATCCTGTCCAGAGTCTGGGGATATGAATCCAATGCAGTGGAAAATCATGTAGAAGTCTATGTCGGTTTTCTGCGCAAAAAGCTTGCCAGTATAAAGTCTGACATTCGCATTGAGGCAATCCGCGGACTTGGATATCACCTGGAGGTGAATGAAAAATGCTGAAAAGACTGCGCCTGAAACTGATTTGTTTTACCATGGCCATTATAAGCGTAACGCTCAGTATGATTTTTCTGCTCCTGCTGTACTTTACCCGTGTAAATCTTGAAAGAGAGAGCCTGTTTATGATGCAGGCAATTGGCAGTAATCCAACCCCTCCGACATTTCCGGGAGACACTGTCCCTCAAATACAGCCGCCTTGTTTTACAATCCAGATAACCCCTCTGGGCGATATCGCGGCTTTTGGAAACAGCGGATATGATCTGTCTGACAAAGCATTCCTGCAGGAGCTCGCCGATTTTGTTTATGCCTCATATTCACAATCCGGAATCATTGACAAATACCAGCTCCGCTATCTTCGCGTTATCTTACCTGGGCCCGGGGGTGAACGCCTTGTGTTTTCTGATATTTCCACAGAACAAAATACCTTGCACCATCTGCTTCAAACCTGCATTTTCATAGGTCTGCTCAGCCTCTCTGTATTTTTCCTTCTCAGCATTTTTCTGGCCAGATGGGCAGTCAAACCAGTGGCTCACGCCTGGGAGCAGCAGCGCCGTTTTGTTGCAGACGCATCTCACGATCTGAAGACGCCCCTGGCCGTCATCCGTGCCAATGCAGAAATGCTTCAGTCCGGAGATTTTTACCCGGAGGATCAAATACAGTTGTCTGATAACATCCTCACCATGTCCTGCCAGATGCAGAATCTTGTAGAAGGGATGCTTGAACTCGCACGGACAGACCAGAAGTCCGATGCAGCCTCTTTCTGCAAAGTTAATCTCACCGACACGCTGCAGCATGCCTTGCTCCCCTTTGAGCCTGTATTTTTTGAAAAGCATCTGCAGCTTGAAAGCAGCCTGCAAGCAGACATTTTTGTAAACGGCAATGCCGCATATCTGGAAAAACTGCTGGATATCCTGCTCGACAACGCAGCCAAGTACTCCTTTCCAGGAGGAAAGACCTCTGTCCTCCTGGAGAGATCAGGAAGCAGATATTGCGTACTTTCAGTCAGCAATCCGGGAGAAATGATTTCCCCGGAGGATCAGAAAAACATCTTCAAACGCTTTTACCGTGCAGATAAAGCCCGCAGCCAGGGAAAAAGCTATGGGCTTGGATTATCCATTGCTGAAAATATTGTACTGCTCCATAAAGGAAAAATCTGGTGCCAGAGTTCGATGAATATCAATACCTTTTTCGTGCGGCTCCCGATTTTGTGAATAATCTCTTTTTGATTTTTATACACATCCGAAAGATTTTATAGTATAATGCAACCTGTAAGTCATATGAAATCACTGTTTTTATATTTCTGGTCTTTTACAATTCCAGTTATATATCAATACGTTTTTGGGGATACCATTTTCTATCATCCTGTTTTTTAGCAGTATTATCCTTTTTTCAATACAATTTTCAGGAGACATTTTATGAATTTACTCACAGCAGAACATCTGACAAAAATATTTACCCAGCGAAAACTTCTTGACGACACAGATTTCTCCATCAATGAAGGAGAAAAAATCGGTGTCATCGGTGTCAATGGCACTGGGAAATCAACGCTTCTGCGCATCATAGCCGGATTGGAAGAGCCGGATGGAGGTACTGTAACAAAAGGACGGAACCTTACAGTCCGCTATCTGCCGCAGACTCCCGTCTTTGATGAAAACGCCACTGTACTTGAAGCGATTCTGAAAAATAACAGAACCAGCCTGAATGAATGGAGCATTGAGAGTGAAGCCCTGGCTTCCATTAACCGTCTTGCACTTCCGGCAGCGGATGAAAAGGTTGCTCTGCTCTCCGGCGGGCAGCGCAAACGCATTGCACTGGCAAATGCCGTGCTGGCTCCGGTTGATATTCTTGTTCTCGATGAACCGACCAACCATCTGGACAGCGAAATGGCCGGCTGGCTTGAAGATTATCTCACTGATTTCAGCGGCGCTATCGTCATGGTCACTCACGACCGCTATTTTCTGGACAGCATTGCTACCAGAATCATTGAAATCGATCACGGAAAAATATACAGTTATCCGGGAGACTACGCAAAATACCTGATGCTGAAAGCACAGCGCCAAGACATGGAAATTGCCTCACAGCGCAAACGGCAGAGCCTACTCCGCACAGAGCTGCAATGGCTCTCCCGCGGTGCAAGAGCACGTTCTACCAAACAGAAAGCGCACATCGAACGAATCCGGGCCATGCAGGAAATTCAGGGGCCTGTCGAAGACGCACAGGTACAGATCAGTTCCGTCTCAAGCCGTATGGGGCGTACCACGGTTGAACTGGAAAATATCTGCAAATCCTATGGAGAAAAACAGCTGATTGATCACTATACCTACATTTTCCTGAAAAATGACCGCATTGGTATTGTCGGGCCAAACGGCTGCGGCAAAAGTACGCTCCTGAAGATTATCAACGGCATAGTCTCACCGGACGAAGGCAGCGTAACTGTGGGCCAGACCATCCGTATCGGTTACTTTTCCCAGGAGAGCGAGGAAATGGATTCCTCGCTGACCGCAATCGAATACATCAAAGAAGTCGGAGAATACATAAAAACCAACGATGGCCGCATCACGGCCTCTCAGATGATGGAACGTTTTCTCTTTGACGGAACCATGCAGTGGTCAAAAATCGAAAAATTTTCCGGTGGAGAAAAACGACGCCTTTATCTTCTACGCGTACTGATGAGTGAGCCAAATGTGTTGATTCTTGATGAGCCCACCAATGACCTCGATATCCAGACCCTTGAAATCCTGGAAGAATACCTGGATCACTTTGAAGGTATTGTTATTACGGTCTCTCATGACCGCTATTTCCTTGACCGTACTGCACGCCGGATTTTTGTATTTGAAGGGCACGGACAAATCCGACAGTATGAGGGCGGTTACTCGGATTACCTGAATGCCCGCGCCCCAAAAGAAACAGCTGCTTCTAATACCTCCTCCCAAAAGGCATCTGCCCCGGCTGCCTCTACAAAAACAGATAACAGCAATAACGACAGCAGGAAAACCTGGGGAGGCCCCAAAAAACTGAAGTTCACCTACAAAGAACAGAAGGAATTTGAAACCATTGACGATGATATTGCTGCACTTGAGACACAGCTTGATGCACTTGAGCAGGAAATGGTCAATGCTGCAACCAATTATGGCCGTTTGAATCAGCTCATGCAGGAGAAGGAAACACTGCAACAGGCCCTTGATGAAAAGATGGAGCGATGGATGTACCTGAATGAATTAAATGAAAAAATACAGAACCAGTAACAATAAAAACGGAGCTGCTGCAAAATCAGTTTTATAAAAACCAATGTCTGCAACAACTCCGTTTTTGCATACAATTCAGCGTTCCGGCCGTGTATGATTTTATGCTTCCTCGAAATCCTCTTTTCCTACACCGCAGATCGGGCATACCCAATCCTCAGGAAGATCTTCAAAAGCAGTTCCCGGTGCAATTCCGTTATCCGGATCGCCTACTTCCGGATCATACTCATAACCACATGGTCCACATACATACTTTTTCATAGACAGTTCCTTCCTTTCTAAAATCTTTTCTTCCCAATTATATCATGTTTTTGAAAACAGGCAATCTCTTTTTATATTCTTTTCTATTCTCTCTTTTTTTCAGGAAAATATGCAAATCCTCTGGAATCTACTCTTCTATTTCTGGTTCGGCGTTTTCACGATCTCAGGTCTTGGCGAAATCTCTCCTGCCCTCATCAATGCAATCTTTGTCATAAGCGGACCTGCAAGCTCATACACCAGTACAGAAAACAGCGTAATATTTCGAATCAGCCTGCCAGCCTCTCCCATGGTTTCAGTCACAGTCATCGACATTCCAAGCGCTACACCTGCCTGGGGAAGCAGCGTAATTCCGAGATACTTCCGAATCGTATCACTGCATTTCATGGCCTTTGCACCCACATACGCTCCTGCACATTTTCCGCCTGACCGGAAAATAATATATGTAACACCGATTCCTACAATCGCCAAATTCCGGAACACGCCCAGTTCCAGCTCTGCCCCGCTTAATACAAAGAACAGTACAAACAACGGCGCTGTCCACTTATCCGCTCTTGCCATCATATCTTCAGAGAAATCACAGATGTTGCAGAAAATGGTACCCAGCATCATACATACAAGCAAGGAGGAAAACCCGATTTCCACGCCGCCCACTTCAAATTTCAGCATCGAAAGGGCCACCGTAAACAATACAAAGGTAATAACAATGGAAAGGCGCCGGCTGTTTGACTCAAAATGCTGTTCTGCGATTGTCAGAAGCCATCCCATGAATGAACCAAGCAGTAAGGACAGAATCACTTCCAGAAGTGGCTCTACCAGTACTGACACAATACTGATGGAACCGCTTCCGATCGCTCCTGCAACTCCGCAGGACACAGCAAATACCACAAGGCCAATCGCATCATCCAGCGCAACAATGGGCAGTAAAATATCGGTCAGAGGTCCCCTGGCTTTATACTGGCGCACGACCATCAAAGTTGCAGCCGGAGCCGTCGCTGTCGCAATTGCACCCAGAATCAAAGCAATCGGCAGCGTCACAACCTCTGGCATCAGAAAATGCAGGCCAATTAAGGCCGCATCCACAAAGACAGTCGCAGTCAAAGCCTGCGTAAACGCAATCACGGTTGCCTGTCTGCCGATCGCCCGCAACTGTTTCAGCCGGAATTCATTGCCAATATCAAACGCAATAAAACCAAGCGCCACATCGCAGAAAATCGAATATTCCTTTACATTAGCAGCATCCACAAAGCCTAATCCCCGAACCCCGAACTGTCCCAGAACATACGGGCCGATCAAAATACCGCCCACCAGATAGGCAGTTACCGCCGGAAGCTTCAGTACCTTCGCTACACGTGACATCAGAAGCCCTGCCATCATAGCAATACTCAGACTAAATAATTGTTCCATAATAATCTCCTCTTTTCTGATTACTCTCTCGTCATTTCACAGGGCCTGAAAATCCCTGTCCCATAACGAAAATCTTATCCCTTGGCAATTATAGCGCAGAATTCAGATTTTTCAAGAGAAATCTTGGAAAAGAGGAGTGGTGCGGGTAAGCAAATTTACGGCAGCCAGCACTGATCTGCTTCAATATCCTGTGCAAAAATTCTGCCCTGGTCCTTCGGATATTTTGCCTGGTGATACTTAAACAGCATTCTGCCGTCTTCCAGTTCTCCGAGGATCTCTATTTTTCCGGTCACATGTGACATTACATAGCGGATACATTTTCCCTGTCCGTCCTGCAGAGCCTTTGCCCCTTCCACGATACGATATGCGTCGTGAAGAGGAACCTGGAACTGGCTGTACACGCCCTGTACCGGACGGCACTGGAACACATAATACGGAACAACGCCAATCGACACAACTTTTTTCAGAAGGGTTCCCAGAATCTCCGGTGTATCATTGATTCCTTTCAGAAGAACCGTCTGATTCTTCACAATAATTCCTGCCCCGAGCAGTGCACGGACAGCCGCCTTTGCTTCTTCTGTCACCTCGTTCGGATGGTTGAACTGTGTTACCACATAGATCTGTTTTTTCTTTCCGTACTCAGCAAGCATCTGTACCAGCTCATCATCTTCGGTGATTCTCTGCGGAAGCACGACCGGGGTCCTGGTACCGAACCGAATCAGATTCAAATGAGGAATATCGATAAATTCATCCAGATATTTCCGCAGGATTTCATTTGTATTCAAAAATGCATCGCCGCCGGAAATCAGTATATTGTCAACCTCCTCATGCTCCCGCACATAATTTGCCATATCTGATATGTACTTTGCCGTCTCTTCAGAAGAAAGACCTACCATACGTTTCCGGAAGCAATGACGGCAGTACATCGCACACTGGTTCGTGGAGAGAATCAGAACCGTCTGACGGTATTTGTGCTGCATTCCCGTAATCACCGTGTTATCCTGTTCGCCGCTTGTGTCCTTATGCCCTCCAGCCAGAAGCTCAGACAGCGAAGGAATACTCATCTTTCGGATTGGATCTCCCGGATCATCCGGATTAATCAACGAATAATAATAGGAATTGACATACATGGGAAACTTCTCCTGTATTTCACACAGCTGCTTCATCTCCTCGTCGGGAATGTGAAGCTTATCCTGTAATTCTTTCATATCATCGTAACCCTGCCGCAGCATTTCCTGCCAAATTTTCATAGGAATCCCCCTTTCAGTGCAAAAGCCACCCATATAGCCAAAAATGACCCCGAATTCATCTTCTTTTTCGCAGTGACTCTTTATTTACAGTAAACATATAGTTACTTTACTACATTTTACAGTCCTGCGTCAAGCAAATGTTCAAATTTTTCTGATTTTTCTGACACCTTTTATATATAGTCCTCATATTCGATATTTTTTTACACTTCTTGACATTTTTTTCATCGGATAGTACACTCAGATCGTGAGATTTTATTCTTATTTATTCTACATCATTAAGTCAGAATCCCTGCAAAACTTTAGATTTACACGGGACACTACCTGACAGGAGGAGAGTTATGGAAACGGGACCAATACAGGAATCATTGCTGGCAGTGCTGCCTTTCTGGAATTATCAGATTGCCAGACCTTTCAAGCAGCTTCTTGATGACGGGGTCAGCATGGAAATGTATTATTGTCTTCAGGCCATCCGCAGTTTTGACGAAACCATGACCATGTCAGAACTTGGGCAACGAATTCATATGTCCAAACAGCAGATGACCAAAATTGTAAACCGGCTGGTAGAGCACGAATTTGTCAGCCGCGTCTATGACCCACAGAACCGGAGGGTCATTAAAGTACAAATTACAGAAAAAGCACTGGCCTACATAGAGCACTTTTCAACCAAAAACACAGAATGCTTCCGGCCATTGCTCGAGAAAATGGATGAAAACGATCTCACGGATTTCAGGCAGGCAATTGACACCCTGACAAGAATTTTATCTAAAATCCCTCGGGAAGGGCACTGCGGTTCCTGCTAAAGCCAGAGCTATTTTTTCAACTCCAAAACGGGATCTCCTGCCTTCACAATTCCTGCAGCAATCATGCGGATACTCTGATACGCGTCAGTATTGCAGACAACAACCGGAGAAATTGTGTCGTATCCGGCCTCCTCAATGGCCTCTTTATCAAATGTAAGCAGGAGATCTCCTTTTTTTACAGAAGCATTCTCCGTCACATGCACAGTGAAATGCTCTCCTTTCAGGCTCACCGTATCAAGCCCGATATGGAGCAGGATCTCAGCACCCTCTTTGGTTGTCATGCTGATTGCATGCTTTGTTTCAAAAACCATTGTCACCGTACCGTCTGCCGGTGCATATACCTTTCCCTCTAACGGCCTGACTGCCATTCCTTTTCCAAGCATTTCTTCCGCAAAAGTCGGATCATCAATCTCTTTGCTTTCTACTGCCTCGCCGGAAACCGGAGCATAGATCAGTTCCTTCGGCGGCTGAGTGTTTTTCTTTTTAAAAAGACCAAGCATCTTTCGCCCTCCTGTTTTTTATTTCTGTTTATTTTGCGCACATCTGCTATTTCTATGTACCGATCTCTGAGTATCGATCTCTATGTACCATTCTGTCTGATGCAATTCAGGCGCCAGGCGTCAAACATTGTAAAACATTTTTTTGTAGTTACCTTCAGCCGGACCCAGCAGGCACTTTCCCACTTTAATACAGTGAAGTTTCAGGGCAAAAAACAGGACTGCAACAAAATAACAGATACCATCAACATATGATTTCGACGCCTTTTACATCTGTTCCATATATTGTATGGATTTGCTATTTTGCAGCAGTCCCGGTAAATCAAAAACATTTTATCCGTATTCTGTCATTCTCCTGAATTCCGGAATCTCTTCTACATCTCAAAATCCAGGCAGGCCCGGTTATGCACAAACGGCCTCACATACGTATTGGCCACATGCTGATGTGCCGGGTGCCCGGAATAACCTGCAATATCCTCTGCTTTTGCAAACGTTGTCACAAGAGCCATATCGTGCGTACTGGACGGAATTGGATGAGTCACAAATTCTGCGCTCAACAGTCCCGGTACCTGTCCTACAAGACCACAGAGATTTTCTGCCATCGCTGCTTTGAGCTCCGGCTTTCTGTCCTCTTCTATTTCTTCTTTAAACTGCCACATAACAATATGATAAATCATATCTGACCTCCTTTTTATTCTGCATTTTTGCCGCTCTTTTCCCTTGCTTCCAGATGAAACATCAGTACAGACAATACTGCCATCCCTGCTGTCTCGGTTCGCAAAATCCGGCGGCCAAGCGTGATTGGCTGCACGCCGGCTTATTGGGCCAATGCAATCTCCTTTTCCTCAAAGCCCCCCTCAGGTCCGATAAAAACAGCAATGGAATCTCCCGGACCAAACGAGTGAATCAGCTCCCTTGTCTTTTCCATTCCGTCTGCCAGTTCATAGGGGATTAGCTTCCTGTCATATGTTTTCGCATATTCCACTGCCTGGGCAAAATCCATCACCGGCCTCACCTGCGGAATCAGCATCCGCTTTGACTGCTTTGCCGCACTCTCAGAAATCGCATTCCAGCGCTTTCTTTTTGCTTCCTCTTTCTTTTTATCCAGCTTTACCACCGCGCGTTTTGTCGCAACTGGCACAATCTCATATACCCCAAGCTCCACAGCCTTCTGGATAATCAGCTCCATTTTGTCGCCTTTCGGCAACCCCTGAAACAGGCAGATGTGTGAAGGCAGTTCTGTGTCCGCATCCTGTGCCCACAGGATTTTCAACGTAACACTGTCTTCTTCTATCCGCGCAATCTCACAGCGGTACTCTTTTTCCCCTTCCATGCCGCTGACCGTCACCTGCTCGCCCGGGTTCATCCGAAGCACATTCCGGATATGATTCACATCGCCGCCCTCTATCCGGATTTCCCGTTCACTGATCTGCTCCTGCTGCACAAAAAAATGATACATGTTCTCTGTTCTCCTGTCGTATGATTACAGCTTCCGCGCAGTTACAGATACCCAGTCTTTCTGATGCGTCACCTCTACTACTTCAAGGCCTGCCGCTTTCACCGCATTCACTACCGTTTCTTCCTTCTCATCGATGATTCCCGATGTGATATAAATTCCGCCTTTTTTCAACTGCCCGAGAATCACAGGAGTCAACGGTACCAGCACGTCAGCAAGAATATTGGCTGCCACAATATCATATTTTTCATATCCGACTGCATCCTGCACTGCCTTATCATCAATAATATTGCCGATCATAACATCCATCATTCCGTCCGGAATCCCATTCACCCCGAGATTTTCCTTAGCTGCCGTAATCGCACACGGATCAAGATCCGTACCCACTGCATGCTTTGCCCCAAGCTTTAAGGCAACAATGGACAAAATCCCACTGCCTGTCCCCACATCCAGCAGCTCAGTCTCTGGTGTCACGTATTTTTTGAGCTGACGCATGCACAGCTGTGTCGTCTCATGCATCCCGGTTCCAAAAGCTGTACCCGGATCAATGTGAATAATCATTTTATCCTGGTCTTCTTCTTTTACCTCTTCCCAGGATGGAATGATCAGAATATCATCCACATAAAACTGATGAAAATATTCTTTCCAGTTATTGATCCAATCCTTGTCCTCTGTCTGGCTCTCAGTAATCGTTCCCTCTCCGATGTCCAGAAAATTTCTCAGTTCCTCAAGCTCTTCGTTCACCCTGGCAAGAATTGCTTCTTTATCTGCATCCTCCTCCAGATAAAAACTCAGATATGCAATCCCGTCGTCTTCCGGACAGTCCGGCAGAATATCCACGAACATCTGCTGTTTATCAGACTCCGAGAGCGGCACCTTATCTTCGATTTCCACGCCTTCTACTCCGGCATCTGCCAGAGAGGAAATCACAATATCCTCAACCTCTGTTCTTGTTTTTAATGTAAATTTGTTCCAGCGCATCGTATCCTCAACTTTCCGTATTCCGGGGCTACCGCATAAAGAATGAGACAGCCCCGGACCCTTTTTTGTATCATGTATTGCCAGTGTATCACAGGCCCTTTCAGAAATCAACTGCTCAGATTTTTCTCACATAAGCAGAAAAACCCGCTGCCTCCAGCTGTTCCACCAGTCTTCGCGCATTTTCCTCATTCTGAAACGCCCCTGCCTGAACAATATAGGGATAAGGATTCTCTTCCCCATCGTCTCCGCCCGGATTTTTAACCTCAGCAGCCACATCACGGCGAAACTGCGCCATAGACAATCCTTCCCGATCCCAGAGATGCTCCACATCCGCATGGTTCGAAGCAATTCCCATCCGGTGCCCCTCCACATGCGATATGATCACGTCCTTTCCCTCCGGATCAAATGCATAAAGTCTGCAAAGGTACGCAGCCAGCCTCACAGCGCCTTTATAAATCCGCTGTACAAAGCTGCGGGTCGCCGCCGGATCTAGATCCACCCAATTGGCAGCAGAGGTATATCTGATTGTAGATGGTTCCGTCATCTCAAAACTGATGTAAGTATTGTTTCCGCTCCCATTTGGGCCGCTTCCGCAATGCCAGGCGCGGTAATCCCACGGAAGGAGCTGATATACCTCTTCTCCCAAACCGATCACGGCATGTACACAGCTGTCTGCATCCGGCTGATTAAAGTTATTTACAATCACCTCCGGGTCCGGCTGCGGCACACCGATGCTGTGAATCATGATTCCCTTTGGTATAATTCTTCTTCCTGCCTGATAGCAGGGATTCTTTGTCGCAGGTCGCACAATAATATCCATAAGACAATTCCCTTCCTGTTTTCAAATCATATCAGAATATAAAACATCCTGCCTTTTATCATATTCTGATTCTGCATGGAAGGTCACTGCTGCCCGTTCTCAGTAAATCCCAAACGTTTTTACGGCCCATTTAATCAGACGGTAGGACGGTGTTTCCAGCTCATCCACTGCTTCCTTCAGTTTCTGCCGGATCGGAATTCCCTGAGGACAGTTTTTTTCACACTTACCGCACCCGATACACAGGGACGCGCTCGAGGACTCCCGGCGCATTGCCGTAGACTGCAAATATTCCCGTTTTCCTGATTTGCCACCTTCTGTATATTTTACATTGTAGCAATGAAACGCCATCGGAATGTCAACCCCTTTCGGGCACGGCATACAATAGCCGCATCCTGTACAGCCTACCTTCACATGCTGGTTG
>CAOJHI010000057.1 GCA_948436005.1 uncultured Lachnospiraceae bacterium | reverse complement strand
AAAATCCGGCTGATCCGGCGTATAGTCCAGAGACTTTTCCACTTCGCCCACAAGGATATCATCCGTCGGCCATGTGCCAAGCGGCGTGTAGTCCCGGATATCCATCATCTCCTTACAGGTGAAGGTGTCAAACCCCATCATAGAAAACGCATTCCTGCGGCTGTAAAAATTACCTCCATTGTTGTGTACCACATGCGCGCCATAGCCAATCGTTTTCAGATCAGATGCAATACTCTCGCAGTTTGTCTTTTTCAGAATTGTCTTATAAGGATACTCCCCCAGTCCGAAAAACTGCATGCCCATCCCTGTCAGTATTTCAAACTCTGTATTTGCCGTCCCTGCTCCAACAACTGGAACATCCAGATAGCCGGACGAATAGTTCTCATACAGCGCATGAAAATTCGGAATCGGGTCTTCACTCATCTCAAGAAAATTGATCAGCTCCGGATCAACAAAAGATTCCAGAAGAACGCAGATAATATTCGGATATTCAAAATCCGCTCCGTCTGATTCTTCTGGAATCTCTTTCCTCTCACTCTGTGCAGTTCGTACCTTCGAAGAATCCTCCTGCTGCTCCCCCATCTCCGGGGAGGTTGTCTTTTTGCTCTCCTGCTTCTGCAACGATGCTGTCGCACCTTCTGCTGCTATTCCCTCGTCGCCCTGTTCCCTGAAAGGCACCTGCGAACTCCCGCCTGCATTGTCTGCCTCCAGTGCCCGGCTGCCCTGCACCTTACTCAGTACCGCAGACACAGACTCTTCTGAATAATCTTCCGGAGCACTCATACCACGATCCAGCACACTTGCGGAAAAGCTGTAAACAAAGCCATAGTCTTTATATCCCTGCGCCAGATTTTCAAAATAAGACGTCAGAATATTGTTGCTGACTGCCGCATTCGTCACATTCGGAAGCATCAGGATCACGCCAAAAATCATCGCCACACTGGCAAGCCTGTGCGGATGTCCTGTAAACTTTGGTCCTTTAATCCAGAGAATTACCAGAAAAATCAGGAAAACCGTAACGCCTGCAATCACCACCGCAGCCTCAAAAGCGGTAAAGTAATTACTCTGCATTGTAAATAAATCTCCCACCATCTTCAAATCCGTAAAACTGAACGGCGATACCCTTTTTGCCAGGATACAGCCATTGATGGTTCCAAGGAACACCCAGAATGCACAGATGATTGTACGGAAAACTGCCCTTCTTCTTACTATGTACACCAGCGTCAGCGACGCAAACACAATCAGTGAATTATACAGGAATACGAGATTCCGGTCTACTACAAAATAGCACGCTTCCACAAAAGAATGTCTTGAGATCCATTCAATCAAAAAGCAGACGCCGCAGGCCAGCAGTGCATGAAAAAACAGTGAATATTTGTTCAGTATCACGACCATCTTTTCCAGTCTTACATGTTCCGAACGCTTTTCTTTTCTCTTCATCCAATTTACCCTTTTCATCTGAATCTGTTTCATATTCCGCCTCAGTTTCTTTTCAACATGAAAAACAACTTTAAAAATCCTTTTGAAAGATTAATCTAATTCTTTTGAAAAGTCAACTCTGTTCAAAAAAAATTAAGGTTTATTTCACATAACTTTCCATTTTTCAAAGTCTTCCCTGCCGAATTTTTTCTGAAAAGTAACTGAATTACCGCTGGATTCTTTTTTCATAATATGATAATTTATAAATAGATAGAAGAGAAAAGGAATTTTGCAATATGAAAAGATTACTATATATCATTCTTTTTTCGCTGCTGCTTTTGTCAGGATGCGAGAAAAAAACAGCCGGTTACGCACCAGCCTCACTTTTCCAGATGAATGGAGAAACAACTGCTGCCGGTATTGCCCCCGGTGACGGAAAGGAGGCTTTTATTAAGGCATACCAGGACTACACGATTCAGGTAGCCTACAGTGACCCGGAATCTCAGTATCTTGTCATGTCCATTAAAGAGATTCCGTACCAGGATTCCATCTCAACAATGATTGCCAACTTTTTTGTAAACGGAAAACCAGTATCAGAAGAGACACTCTGCGAGGATAACAATGTGCCGCCTTCCGGCCTCCACTCCCTGCTCAGCTCCCCGGATTATCTCCGAAAGCATGAAGTCATCTACCGTTATCTGCGTTTCAGCTGGGAAAACGGCGCCATTGACGAAATCGAATCCGAGGAATTGAATTACAACGAAACCTTTGAGACCCCCTGCATGGAAACACAGGGGGCCTCTTCCTTTTAATTTTACACATTTTCTGCATCTGGAACAGAAAACTTTTCCATCAGTCTTGCTGCTCCATAAATCCCGGCATTATTTCCAAGCTGTGCGAACCGGAACTCCGTGTTCTTGCATGGTAAAAATGCATATTTCTGATAATACCTTTTTGCCGGCCCAAGCAGAACATCACCGGCCTTTGAAACACCGCCTCCAAGCACGATCACCTCAGGGTCCACCACACATGCACACATGGCCAGCGCCTTTCCGAGATAAAGCCCGAACTCCTCTGCGACCCGTAGGGCCAGCGCATCGCCGTTTCCGGCTGCCTCAAAAATATTCTTTGCCGATATCGCATCGCCTTGCAGTCTGCTTATCTTCTCTGACACTGCATCCCCCTGCAGCAAATACTTTTTGTCTGTTGCCGCATTACCTTGCAGCGCAAATTTCTCCTTTGCCCCGTACCGCACAGTTGTGTTCTGATTTTCACATCGGGCGGATTCTTCCTGCAAAATACGCTGTGCAATCCGTACAATGCCGCGTGCAGACGAAAGCTGCTCCAGACAGCCGTATTTCCCACAGCTGCACTGCTCCTGTATCCGGTCATCCACATGAATATGCCCAATCTCGCCCGCTGCAAAATGTGCTCCGGCAAGAATTCTGCCGTCCACAATAATCCCGCAGCCAACTCCGGTTCCCAGTGTCACAAGCATCATGCTCCGACATCCCTTTCCGCTTCCCATCCGGAATTCCCCGAGCGCGGCCAGATTTGCATCATTTTCCGCTTTTACCGGAAGTCCGGTCTCTTCTTTCAGACGCTGTACAAGAGGGACATTCTTCCACCCAAGGTTTTCTGCCAGCACTACGGTCCCGCTTTCATCTACCTGCCCGGGCACACCGACTCCGATTCCAACCACTGTCCCCGGAGCCAGACGCCGCTCTTTCATTCTTTTTCTTACACTGTTTCCGATATCCGGTATAATGAACCCTCCGTTGCTTTCCAGTCTTGTTCTGAGTTCCCATTTTTCCAGAAGGCCACACGAACCGTCAAAGAGCCCTAATTTCACAGAAGTTCCACCAATATCAATTCCAAAATAATATTTCTTCATTTTATCTGCCCGCTGATTTCATAACTTTGCCGTTCTGTCTGACTGCGAATTCAGACATTTTACCGTTCTTTCCCTCAACAAATTTTAATATCTTGCCTCTCCTTCCGTCTGCCAGTCGTTTGCCCTACATCAGGGTATGCAGATAACGGTACGCTACCTCGATGCCATGCCTGATATCCTCCGGCGTCCGTTCAAACGCCCTGTCCTCACATTCCAGACACGCAGAACCGCTGTAACCAATCTCGTTTAATTTTGTGATGAGTTTCGCAAAATCAACGTCGCCGTGTCCGGGCAGCTTCGGCGTATGCCACAGCCCCGGATAAGTGAACCTTCCATATTCCTCCACCTTATCCTGATCGATCTGAAGATCTTTCAAATGAATGTGGAAAATACGCTCCGCAAATTCCTCCACAGGTTTCCACACATTCATCCCCAGCAGAACCATGTGGGACGGGTCAAAACAAAGCCCGATGTTCGGCCCCATTGCAAACATCCGCCGCCAGATTTCCGGCGTGGTAGCCAGATTGTTACCGCCCGGCCACTCATCCTTTGTAAAATACATCGGACAATTTTCAATCGCAATACGCACACCGCGCTCTCTGGCATAGCTCAGAATCGGAGGCCATACTGCTTCCATCATTTCCAGATTTTCTTCCACGCTCTTTGTTTTATCTCGGCCGATAAAGGTCGTCACAAGCCGAATGTCCATCAATTTTGCCGCATCTATTACCTTATATAAATGTTTTCTTGATTTCTCCGCCACCTCCGGTTCATCCGAAAGCGGATTCGGAAAATAAGCAAGCGCTGCAATTTTAATCCCGCGCGCCTGTGCGTAACCGAGATACGCCTCTGCCTTTTCTTCTGTCAGGCCATCCACATCAATATGTGTGACCCCGGCGTATCTTCTGGCAGCCGGCTCCTGCGGCCAGCAGCAGACTTCCAGGCTTTCAAAACCAGTTGCAGCAGCATAATCCACCACCTGCTCAAACGTATATCCTGCCAGAATCGCCGTATGCAGACCAAGTTTCATCATTGTCATTTCCCCCTTCCTTCTGTTTCCTATATTTTTACCCACGCACGTCTCTGCGCTGACTCATACACCTTCTCACAGAGCACCATTTCCCGCAGACCGTCCTTAAAATTGGCAAAATCCCTCTGCGCAGTGTCTTCCTCCAGCACTGCCCGGTAAAACTTCTCAAACTGTGCTTTAAACGTGTCCGGGAACCCTTCCACATGGCCGCCCGGATATCCGATCACAGCCTTTGCCTCATCCGCAAGAACAGACGGGTCCTTCGGCGCTTTCTGGTTAAACGTTTCCCGCCTTCCGACCCAAAGCTCCTGCGAATCCTCGCTGTCCCAGTGAAGCGCACCTTTGCTGCCGCTGATCGAAATAATCTGCTGGTTTTTCCTTCCTGCAGTCACCTGGCTCACATTCACGCTTCCGATCGCTCCGTTTTCAAATCGGAACAAGATGCTGCACCAGTCCTCCGTTCTTACCGGCGTATCCGCATAATCCTCCGGCCTGAGCGCCATTCCAGAAAACGTCTCCACTGACTTCAGCGGTTTCTTCCTGGTTTTGTGCATCAGCCCGAACTCCGCAAGCACCTCCGTGGCCCGCAGCCCTGTGATATCCTCCACCATATCAATCCAGTGCGTACCGATATCGGAAAACGCTCTCGTGCTCCCGGAAAGCTCCGGGTCCAGCCGCCAGCTCCAGTCACTCTCCAGAAACAGCCAGTCCTGAAGATACCCCCCTGTCACTGCAAATACCTCTCCGATTTCTCCGCTACGTACCATAGCCTTCATCTGCTGTACCTGCGGATTCATCCGAAGCGAGTGATTCACACCCGTCACAATCTGGTGCTCCTTTGCATACGCACACAGCTCCTTTGCTTCCTCCACTGTCATGGTAAAAGGCTTTTCCAGCATCACGCTCAGCCCTTTTTTCATCGCGTACATCGCCATCTCAAAATGCAGATTGTTCGGCGTACAGATATGTACCGCATCCAGCTCCTCCCGGTCAATCATCTCCCGGTAATCATCATACCCCTTCGGAACAAACTGCTCCCTGGCCTTTTTCTCCCCTCCGCTCTTATGCGCCACTGCCACAACATCCACATATCCCAACCGCCGCAGCGCCTCAATATGCGCTACCCCGATAAATCCAATCCCAATCACACCCACTCTCAGCCTTCTCATACGCTCTCCTTTCGGGCCCACTCTTTCTAAACAACTTTTCCCGATCTTCTCTTCCCGGTCTGTTTTTTCTGAACTGCTCCTTCTGAACTGCCCTTTTCGATCTACTCTTTTTGATCTGCTCTTCCCCAGTTGCTCCTGCTGAACTGCCCTTCCAAAATTGCCCTTCCTGAGTCACTCTTTCAGTCTCCCGCCAAAATTCCTAAACCCTGTACCTCTTTTCACAGCCAGCCCCCTGGTCACATACATAAAATAAGGGGTGACTTCTTTGCCCGGAACCCCGTTTTTATGTATGTGACCAGGGGGCGTCCTCCTAAAATGCCACGTCATCTACTCAACACCTTAAAGCGCAGCGCACTGATCCCAAGCGACAGAATAATAATCACGCCTGACGCAATCTCCTGCAGATACGGGTTTACTCCGAGAATATTCAGTACATTCGAAATCAATCCCAGAAGCAGCACGCCAAAAAATGTACCGACTGCACTTCCCTGTCCGCCGCTGATCGGCGCTCCTCCAATCACAACTGCCCCGATTGCGGTCATTTCCAATCCGGCTCCGGAAGACGGAAGCGCGGAACCGACACGTGAAAGCAACAGCACGGACGCAATACCGACAAAAAATCCGTTCAGCATAAAGAAAAGCAGTTTATTCTCTGTAATCCTCACACCGGAAAGAAACGCTGATTTCTCGTTTGACCCGATAGCATAAATCCTTCTTCCGATCTGCGTATAATTTAAAATGATAAATACAACCACAAAGCCGAGCAAACTGATCACAAACGACAGCGGAATCACTCCTCCGATCTTTGTGAACGCAAGCGTATCAAACTTCCCGTACACGGTCTGAATCACACCTTTGGTCGCAAACAGCCCGATTCCTTTATAAACACTCGTCGTAGCCAGCGTTATGATAAAAGACGGAGCCTTAAAAAGAATGGCCAGCGCCCCGTTCAAAAGCCCGCACACCATGCAGACTGCAACCGCAGCCACAGAAGCCACGAATCCGTTCACACCCTGATTAATCAGAAGCGCATTCGTACAGCATGCCAGGCCGATAATTGCCCCAACGGAAATATCAAAATTTCCGGATATGATCAGAATAGTCGCACCTGCTGCCACCAGCCCTGATACTGCAATCTGTTCAAAAATATTCATGATATTATTAATTGCCAGAAATCTTGGGTTTGCGATTGCCGTAAACACAGAAATGAGGATCGTAATCAGCAAAAGCATCAGCCACTGTGATTGAAACAGGCTCTGTTTCAGATTTTTGTTCTTCATCCTTTTTCCCTTTATCCTTAAAACTTCTTATTTTATGCCCATGTACCATTTCAGCAGCTCATCTTCCTGCGCTTCATCGGCAGGAATCACGGTACTGAGTGCTCCATCTTTCATAACAGCGATGCGGTCGCTCATGGAAATCAGCTCCGGCATTGTAGACGAAACCATAATCACTATTTTTTTCCGTTTTACAAGCTCCTCCATCAGCCGATAAATCTCTTCCCTGGCGCCGACGTCCACGCCCTTTGACGGCTCGTCAAAAATATAAATTTCACCATCCATGGCCAGCCATCTTGCAATCACAACCTTCTGCTGATTTCCTCCGCTTAGCTTGCCCGCATCATGTTCCCGGCTGAACACCTTGATCGAGAGCTGCTCAATGCTGTGATCTACCAGTTCCTTTTCTTTTGCCAGGTTCAGAAAAAAACTTCCCTCGTTTTTCGCAACCGAAATATTTTCCTTTACAGAGCGGTCGAGAAAAAGCGCTTCCCCTTTCCGGTCCTCTGAAACAAAACAAATTCCTTTTTTTATCGCATCTTTGGGGTCCACAGGAGTAATCTCTTTCCCATTCAGGAACATCTGACCGCTTTCCTTTGGGTCTGCGCCAAACAGCATCCGAACCAGCTCTGTCCGTCCTGCCCCGACCAGTCCTCCAAGTCCCAATACCTCTCCGTGTGAAACCGTAAAGCTGACATTTTTCACAAGATTTCCCCTTGCATAACCGCGTATCTCCAATGCCTGATCTCCGGTTGAAAAATTTCCCTTCCTATAATAATTAGAAGCATCTCTTCCCACCATTTCCCGAATCAGGCTTTCCTGTGTAACCTCCCCGATCTGTCTTTCGCTGACCGAGTAGCCGTCCTTTAACACATTGACGCGGTCTCCCACACGGAAAATCTCGTCCATATAGTGTGAAATATAAATAATCCCGATTCCGTCATGCTTCAGCCGGTCTATCAGTTCCATGAGCGCTTTCGTCTCATCCTCACCGAGGGATGCGGTCGGTTCATCCATAATCAGGATTTTCGCCTTTTTGTGAAGTGCTTTCGCAATCTGAAGGTTCTGTTTCTGTCCCGGCGAAAGTGTCTCCACCAGAACATCCGGCCGGATCGCCATGTTCAGGGCATGGAGAATTTCCCCTGCTTTTTCTTCCTGTTTTTTACGGTCAATAAAAATGCCGTTTTTTCTGATTTCAGCTCCCTGAAAAATATTATCCGCAACGCTTAACGTATCAACCAGATCCACATCCTGATAAATCGTCGCAACTCCAAGTTCCATAGCCTGGGATGGATGAAGCGAGGACCAGGTACGGCCAAACAGTGTGATACTTCCACTGTCCGGCTTTTCGGCACCGGACAGAATCTTAATCAGGGTGGACTTGCCTGCCCCGTTTTCTCCGACGAGGCAGACCGTCTCTCCCGCATGAAGGGTGAGATTTACATTGTGAAGAACCTGAATCCCCGCAAAACTCTTATTGATCTCTTTCAGCTCAAGTATCTGTTCCACACATACTCTCCTTCCATTTTTCAAATATTCCTTCACTACAAAATTCTTTTCTAAAAAACACTGATCGCTGATTCAATCATCGTATCCTAAAACTTCCTGTTCGGCTCTCCCGCCTATTCGGCAACCAGCTCCGGGAAATATTCCTGTGTCAGCTCCCAGAAAATATCGTTTACTTCCCACGGAACCACTTTGCTCTCATCGTCGATATTCTCCTGGTCTACCGGCATGATCGGAAGCATAATAGACTGCTCGGTCTCTGTGCTCTTTCCTTCCACATAGTTCGCCAGTGCCAGATAAGAAACGAGTCCTTCCCATCCCGGTGAAGACGAAATCGTATAGGAAAGGGAACCTTCTTTTACGAGCGGAAGTCCTGCCGGAGAACCGTTCTGTGCAATTACCGTATAATCATCCAGCATATTGCCTGCCTTCAGCATCTGAATCACTGCTGCTGCCATATCTTCATCCATCACAAAGATAATGGAAAATTCTTTTCCGGAAGAAATCAGGTCCTGCGCCACATTTACTGCTTCACTCGGATTATATTTTCCTTCCCGGAGCTCTACCAGTTCATTCTGTCCAAGCTCTTCCGCTCTGGCCGTCATGGCCTCATTCACTCTCTGACACGGAACGGATTCAAAATTCCCCGTGATAATCACAAACTTCTCGCCCGGATGATTTTCAGCCATCCAGTCCGCATAATTGATGCCCATCTCCGTCCAGTCGAAGTCAATTGCTGCCACAATATCAGCCTCAGCGTCGAGCGCTGTACCGCACGTATCGGTCGCTACCACCGGAATCCCGGCCTGCGCGCATTTCTCTGCCGCGATCTTCGCGCCGGTCTCATTAAACGGGAAAATACAAAGTCCGTCCACACCCTGGTTGATCAGAGAATCAATATTGGAAATCTCCTTGTCCGCATCATAATCTGAATTCAGGACAACAACCTTATGTCCGTCTTTTTCCGCCCCCATGGTAAATCCGTCAACATCTCTCTGGTACCACGTATCCGGGCCCGGCGTAATATATCCGTATACTTTTCCGCCTTCTCCTGCCATTACCCCCATCGGCATTGCAGCAAGCATTGTCCCCACCATAACAACAGCTGCTGTTCTCTTCATTCTTTTACCGTTCATTCTGTTTCCTCCTTCTCCATGTTTGTGGTCGATAATTGATGAGACCATTGGCCCGGTTTCCGATGCCGGACGAACCAGGGCGAAATACAAAAAACGGGGTTCCAGGACAGGGAAGTCACCCCTTATTTTTGTATTTCGCCCTGGTTCTGCTTTTGCATATGCTTCACAATTATCCTTTTTGTGCTTTTTCGAAGAGTGTAAATATATTGTGTTGTCTTTTACACTCTTTCCTGTAAATTTACAATTACAGGCTACCATATTTCTTTCATTTTTTCAATATATTTTTCATGAAACGCGTTATTTTCATGGTTTTTCATGATTTTTTTGTCGTCTTTTTGTATATTATGCCATTTTTATTTTCATTTTTACATATGTATTTACATTTTTACATTTTGAGTTTAAAATAATATTTAATCAAAGGCTGAAAGACAGCAAATTCCGAAGGAACTGCCGAATGATGATAAAACAGTCCCAATCTTTGCACGCCATACAAAAGAAAAAGTTTCATTAGGAGGAATTGTAATGAAAAGGAAACGCATTACGATAGAAGAACTGGCAGAAAAAGCGAATGTATCCATCGCAACAGTTTCCAGAGTACTCAATAATAAAGGAAATGTCAGAAAAGAGACAAGAGACCATGTCATTGAAATTATGCAGAAATACGATTTTCATCCTCAGAATCCCCATGCGCTCTCGAATCCGGAGAGCAATCTTCTTCTGACCTGCGTGCCGGATTTCTGCAACCCGTTTTACAGCCCTGTCATTGACGGAATCCAGAAAGCGGCGCACGAAAATGATTATGACGTCATTTTCCTTCAGTCGAGAGATTACTACACCGAGATCTCAGACTTTGCAAATATCCTGAAAGAAAAATCAATCGCAGGTATTTTGATTCTCTCCTCTGTTCCGAATATAGAGCTGATCCGCGAACTGAACTTCAAATGCCCGGTTATTATGTGCTGTGAATATCCAGAGGATTATGACGTATCGTATGTGACCATCAACGATGTGGCATCCACCGTCACAGCGGTCAACTATCTGGTACTTACGGGATGCAAAAAAATAGGCCTGATGAACAGCTCTCTGAAATTCAAATACGCGAGACACAGGGAAAAAGGCTTCACACAGGCACTTGAAGAACACGGCCTTGAGATCAATCCTGAATGGGTGGCACACATCTCTTCCATCAACTACAATCTTGCATATTCTGCAGCATTGCATATTCTGCAGCTTCCTGACCGTCCCCAGGCCATGTTTGCCTGCTCGGATGTCTACGGAATCGCCATTATCAATGCAGCGAAAAATCTTGGTCTCCGCGTACCGGAGGATTTGTCTGTGATCGCATTTGACAACACGGAAATATCCATTATGTCAGACCCGCCGCTCACAACCGTGGACCAGCCTAAACAACAGATTGGCTATCAGTCCTGCGAAATGCTGATTGATCAGATCAAATCCCCCGGCGCTGCAAACAAACAGGTCGTTCTGAGCACGCAGCTCATCATCCGCGGCTCCACGCTTCTGCCAACCCAGAGTCCGGCGTTTCACGTTTAAGAAAATACTCTGCTCCAAAAAACACCAAAAAGGGTTGATGCAAAATGCAGCGTTCCCACAACATATGGTTTCGATATCCGTTACATCTATGCCATATAATGTATGGATTCACCGTTTTGCAACAGCCCTTTTTATCATGTATCCTATTACAGAAAGCGTTTCGCAGATCCTGTAATCATATTTACGGCATGTTCCATGCCTTTTATGAAACTATGAACGTTTCTAATGCCCTCAGACTTCCAATTCTCTGTGCAAATAGTCCATCGTCTGTTTCATTCTTGCGTATACCTGGTCGTCGTCATCCTCAATCGCCGTACACACTTCCAGATACTGTGTAATCTCATCCAGCCCTGCGTCTGCGGTTGCTTTTTGAATCAGCTCAGGCGTCACAATTCCTTCTTTTGTAAAGTCCCAATGCCTGTCCCATTCACCGTCTGTCTGCTGAAGGTGTATCGCCCCGATATACGGGCCGCAGGTACGGAACCACAGCGCAATATCCGCCTCATCTCCAAGAAGCGGCCGGTACAGCGCATGTCCCCAGTCAATCAGAAGCCGGACCGGAATCTCCGTCCCCTGCAGATCTTCCATCATTTTTACAGACACAGACGGGCTGTGCGGAATCTCCGTAAACAGCGGCGTGGCCTCGATATGTATTTCCTTCAGTCCCTGTTCTTTTCCATGCGCTGCAATCGCCCTGATATTTTTCAGCATGTCCTGATACAGGAACTCTCTGCGCTGCGGATTCCTCGCATCATCATAGGACAATGCACCGATCGCAGTCCCCATTACTTCTGCTCCAAGCTCAGCCGTCATATCAACCGCCCGTTTAAAAAACTGCAGTGCAATCCCGCGCTGCAATTCATCCGGCGCAAGCAGCTGCGGATAAGAATAGGCCGCAAGCCCGCTGAACGTGGAATCAATAACAACACCTTCCCGCTCAAATGCCTCCCGAAAACGCCGTGCATACTCGCCCCTTTGCTGTGCCGGCCACCACGGGTCAATCAGATCCCACGTAACCTGTACATGATCCGTTGCAAAATCATGCTTCACCAGCGATGCCAGGCGCTCCGGCTCTATCCACCGTTTCACAGCAAAAGACAGATTTAATCCAAGTTTCATACCGCATCCCCCTTTTTACATTTTTTCTGTAAATTTACACTTTAAACTTATCATATCCTGACATATTTTTCAATCATTAGTTTATCTTTGTTTCGCACTAAAAAAGAGGATTGCCGCGCCGCTCCCCAACAGCAGCAGGACTTGATAAACAGTGACGCCATTTGAAACGGATTTGAATACAGCTCCTATGTTCTCCACCTGCAGGACACAGTACCAGCAAAACGACACCAAAAATCCAACTGCCGTATTTCTTGATACGGCGCTTGCCAGAAGCCCGACAAATCCGAGCGTCATCGTTACCGCCAGTGTTCGGAGCGCAAAAACATAAGCCGGGAAGGAACATCCGCAAACACACATATATCCCTCGAAAACAAGAATAAGCGCAACAGTGCAGATCAGTGAAATCATCATCCGCAATGCGGCGATGATCCGGTATGGAATGGGGCGCAAAGTGAGGATCGCGTCCATGCCGCCGTCCTGCTCCGGCTTTAGCAGCGGCACAAACATGGGCAGCCCGATCAGCGCCACCATTCGTTCCAGGCAATCCGCAGACTTCACGCTGTCAAGGTTGGACGTCCCGTATATCAACGGAATAACAAACAGGAGCAGAATTGCCGGGAAAAGTGTCTGTTTAGAGTTCAGATGGAAGTTTGAACCTGTGATTGCGAGTAAATTTCTGGCTTCCAAATGCCAGCCCCCCTTTCCGTTTCATGCTATACACAAGGACAGACAATCCGACAAACACAAGAGCAACAATGGAAATGGTAATCCTGTTCCATCCCAGCATTTGGATATTCTCCATCATCCGTCCGTAGCCCTTCAGGGTGTTGTGCCGGATAATCAGGTCAAACAAATCATACGTTCCACCGGCAAGCTTATCTATGGACGGCTTGCCAACCAGCCAGATCAGGCCGGCAAGCAGAATTGCCGTATAGTTTTCCATCAGCGCCGTCACCAACAGACTGATTGCCATAATCAGCAAGACCGTAGGTAAAATCCATGCGAAGGTGTATTTGACGAAAGCCAGCATGTCCGCCTGAACGCCAATGCTGCCGCAGTACCGCATCAACACAAACAGGGATTTTACCGGCAGAACAAGGATAGGAAGTATCGTCATACAGACTGCGGCGGCGTAACGGATGCAGATCACCTTTGCGCTTGAAATCGTCCTTGTGTAAGTTAATCCCTGCATTTTTCGGCGCTTATCCCGCAGCATCAGGTCAACAATCACGAAGGCCGGAAGGAACAGCACGACAAGGGAAATGCTGTCACAGTAGTACCGGGCAAATGCGCCGGTCACCTGGTCGCCCTCATAAAATTCCCGGTGCTGCCGCTCTGTGATCGGATTGTCCTCCATGTCATTCCCGAAATAGTACAGGGTCAGCATGGTCCAGCTAAAATAAGAATTGCGTCCTATCAGCTTATTGACTTCCTGCATGATCTCCTTAAAACGTTCAAATGGCACCTGTATTTTAAAGTCGTCAACGGAACGTGACTGTTTTTCATCGGATTTTTCAGGGAGTGGTTCTGTTTCCTCAACATACTGCCACTCTTCTGGGCTGATTATGAATTGCCCGCTATCGTTTGTACTCCCCTTGCCCGGTTCCAGAATAAAGGCACTGCCACCAGAGATCGAAATATCCCCGATACTGGTATCGCCTGTTCCCTCTGCTGTTCCGTCTACTGTTCCGGCTGCTGTCTCGTCTACAGTCTCATTTGCCGTTCCCTTCAGTGTCTGCTCGCTAAGTCCGGTCAGTTCCATCAGGTACTGTAAAATCACGGTCTGTTCCTGTGCAGACATGGTTTTTTCCTTCACATAGCCAAAGGGGTAATACTCGTAACGATTACTGCGGTAATTATTTATCAAGCGTTTTGTAGTCTCTGCCATCATGGTGTGTTCCATCGATTCATCGGGGACGCTGCTTCGTTCTTCCGCATAATTCCCATCTGGCGCAATATAGAAAACCGAAACGGGATCATTGGTACGCCGAAGC
>CAOJHI010000056.1 GCA_948436005.1 uncultured Lachnospiraceae bacterium | reverse complement strand
TCCAGTTCAGTACCTGTTCTTTTCTGCGATCCATCTTATCCCCCTGATTTTCTGTTAATTTTTCTGATTTTTTCTGATCTTCTCCTGAATCTTCTGATTCCGTTATGCTTCCCGCTCCTGCTCAATTCCAAATGCGATTGCAAGCAGGAGTATAATACCCTGTACAATTTTCTGCTGTGCTACGTTAAGTCCCATGATAACAAGTCCGTTTGAAATCATTCCAATCATCAGGGAACCGATCAGCGTTCCTATAATAGAGCCCTTGCCGCCGCTCATGATCGTTCCGCCAAGTACAACGCCTGTAATCACCTGCGTTTCTGCGCCCTCACCGAAGGTACAGCGTCCGGTGTGCATTCTTCCGGCATACAGACAGCCTGCAATGCCCGCCATAAGCCCGCAGAACAGCATCACGAGAAATTTGATTTTTTCCGTATTGATTCCGCTGTACTTCGCTGATATTTCATTTCCGCCTACTGCCAGCACCTGACGACCGTATTTCATGTGACGGAGCATCAGATGCCCCAGAATAACGGCTGCTGCCATCCAGATCAGCAGAATCGGAACCGGACCGACATTCCCTGACCCGAAAATATTATTAAACAGTGTGTCCGCAATCGGCACCGGCGAGGACTGCGTTGGCAGAAGCCCGATCCCATATACAATTCCTGATACGGCCAGCGTAGAGATAAATGCCGGCATTTTCAACTTTGCATACAAAAATCCGTTGCACGCCCCGACCATCAGTCCGATTCCTGCGCCCCCGAGAAAGGCCAGAAGAATGTTTCCGCCCTCGCGCAGAATAATTGCTGCAATCAGGCTCGACAGGCCGACCGTTGAACCAATGCTCAGATCTATTCCGCCTGTGCTGATTACAAAGGTAAGCCCGACTCCCATAATCGTCAGCGCCGCTGTCTGCCTGATGATGTTCAGCGCGTTCGCTGCTGTAAAGAATCCTTTGCCTCTCAGTGTGATGGCAAAGAAAATGACCACCAGCAAAAATGCAATATAAATGGTATATTCTCTTGCCACCCGCAGTATTTCTTTTTTATTCATAGCCCTGTATCGCACGCTGCAGTACCTCCTCGCCTTCTATATCCTTCCGCATGATTTCCTGTATCTTTTTTCCATCCTTTAAAACAAGAATTCTGTCCGAGACTGCCAGCAGCTCGTTTAATTCACTCGATACAAAAATAACTGCACAGCCCTGATCCGCCAGTTCACGCATCCGGTAGATGATTTCTGTCTTTGCTCCGATGTCCACTCCTGCCGTCGGTTCATCCAGCATCAGAATCGTCGACTTATTTGCAAGCCACTTCGATATGACTACCTTCTGCTGGTTGCCGCCGGAAAGCAGGCAGACATTTTTCTTCATATGGTCTGTTTTGATGTCAAGATTCCGAATCTGTTCTTCTACAATCGCTTCACCCTGCCGGTCTTTCAGAAAACCATATTTCCTGATCTTATCCAGAACAGTAATCAGTACGTTTTCTTTGACGCTGTGGTTCATTACCAGCCCCTGTACACGCCTGGATTCCGGAATCAGTGCAATTCCCTGTTTCATGGCATCCTCGGGTGCCTGAATCCGGCATTCGTGCCCGTTCACCAGAATCACTCCTGCATCCGGTTTTAATAAGCCGAAAACAGAAAGCAGGGTTTCGGTTCTGCCGCTTCCCATCAGTCCCGCGATTCCCAGGATCTCTGAGGGATACAGAGAAAAGCTGACGTCCCTGACCCGTTCCCGGTAAGTAAGGTTTCGCACCTCAAGCGCCGGAGTCACCTCCATGGAATAGCTTCTCGGAATCCACTCAAATTTCTTATCCATTGCAGAACCCACAATGTACGATACAATGTGGTCCATCGGAATCTTTGACGCTTCATCGCTGATTACGATCTTGCCGTCGCGCAGCACGGTAATCCGGTCGCAGATCTGATAAATTTCCTTCATCCGGTGGCTGATAAAAATGACGGAAATGTCCATTTTCAGCAGATTCCGGACAATCGCAAATAACGTTTCTGTCTCATGTTCTGTCAGCGCCGAAGTCGGCTCATCCATGACAAGTATTTTTACATTTTTAGATAATGCTTTCGCGATCTCCACAATCTGCCGGTAGCCCACGCTCAGTTCTTCTACCTTTTTGCGCGGATCAATCTCTATGCCAAGTCCATCCAGAATCTCTTTCGCCTTTTCAACGCACTCCCTGTTATCCAGCAGCATGTTCCGTTTTCTGGGTTCGTGCGCCAGAAAAATATTTTCTGCTACCGTAAGGGTCGAAATCAGGCTGAATTCCTGATAAATCATGCCGATGCCATGCTTTCCTGCATCCAGGACGCTCCGGATTTCCACTTTTTCTCCATCCAGAAAAATTTCTCCTTCATCGGCCTGATAAACTCCGTTCAGGATTTTCATCAGCGTGGATTTCCCTGCCCCGTTGCCTCCCATCAGCGCGACAACTTCCCGTCGGTTCACCTGAAAATCCACGTCCTTTAAAACAGATACGCCATTAAAAGATTTTTTAATCCCTTTCATTTCAAGCAGAGGCTTTGCCAAATCATTCCCCCCTTTTATTTGAGCTGGTGTTGCATCTTGGATGCTCCACCAGCTCTCTTCAAGTTTCCTTCTTTATCCTGCTTTTTCAAACGTTTTCTATACCTGTATCTTTTTATCCGATTGCATCGAGGATCGCCTGGGACGGCTGCTCGCCGTAACACTCTTCCCAGCCTTCCACGACATTGTCGTGCGTAACCGCAAGGCCCGGTACTGCAACGAATGCAGGAGCTTCCTTCTCCAGAATGCCGTAGCAGCCAAGAATAGCCAGCGCCCTTGCCTGCGCCTTGATACGCTGCGCCGCAATACCTGCCACCATATCATTCTGTGCCAATGCCAGCGCTACGTCTTCGCCGAGGTCGCATCCCGTAACTGCAAACTCATCTTTTCCCGAAGTGCGCGCTGCCGCTGAAATAACAACGCACGGTTCATCATACCAGCCAAATGCCCCTTTCAGATCAGCATGCTTTAAAAGCATTGCATTCATGGCATCCTCACAGTCCACAGCCGCCTCGCACGGAGTTGCCTCTGCAATTTCAATATCCGGATACTCTGCTGCCATGGTATCCATAAAACCGATCTTTCTCTGCTCTACCGGATAAAGATTTACATTGCGGTAGCACATGCCGACCTTACCTTCTCCTCCGATTGCGTCTGCAAGAAGCCGTGCTGCAATCACACCATTTCCATAGTTATCAGAAGAAACACAGCCAACATAGTCCGTTCCTGCCGTCATTCCTTCTCCGCTCGCATCCATAAATACAAGAGCGATCCCCGCATCTGTCACCTTCTGCCATGCGTCGCGTGTCCCCACTGCATCCACGGGCTCTCCGATGATAATATCCGGCTTCATGGCAATCACGGTCTCAATATCCGCTACCTGCTGCTCCGTGCTCAGACCTGCATCCGTCACAGCCACCACCTCAATACCAACTTCCGCAAAAAGCTCTGTGATAAACTGGGTATGCTTCGTGATATACGTATCGCCGCCCTGATGCCAGCAGATCGCTGCCGTGTAATTGCCCTCTTTCAGCGCAGCCACTTCCTCTTCCGTAAGGCCAAGCAGAGCTGCGGACTCCGGCACTTCCCCGTTCGGTCCTTCCTTTGCCGCCACTTCCTCCTGAAGCGCATCGCTTACGATAATTGCAAAGTTTGATTCTTCTGCAAAACAGACTGTTCCTGTCAGCATTGCTGCACACAATGTTCCCGCCAATATTTTCTTCCACTGTTTTTTCATATAAATAGTCCCTTCTCTCCATTAAATAGTGTATACTTTTGAACATCAGTAATTCAATAAGATATGTAATGCCACGTCATCCCACCAATTCTTTGCATTCCTCATCTGCCCCAAAAACACTCCGGCGTCCCTTTGCGTTTCCTTCGCAGCGCATTCCTCCTTTCTCCTTTCGAGCGCGCAATTTAATTTATATAAATTATTTTTTTCTCACACTTTCTCTTGGAACAAAAACAGTGCCAAGCTCACTGTAAAGAATCGTCGACAGATTTGCCGTGATCTTATTTGCCAGCATATTGATGCCCACTTTTCCCATTTCTTCTTTAAATACATGTACCGTAGAAAGCGCCGGAGAGCTGACCGCACTGTACGGCAGATCGTCAAAGCCCACCAGGGACACATCCTGCGGAATTCCGTAGCCGGCCTCTGTCAGCGCCTTCATCACTCCGAATGCAATCATATCATTTACCACAAAATACGCCTCTGCGACCTTCCCGCCGTTTTTCAGATACTGTTTCATATCTTCATAGGATTCTTCCATGGACGGACTGATCTCCACGCGGTATTCCTCCCGGACCGGTAATCCCAGCTCCTGCATGGCCTGCCGGTATCCCTTTTCCCGGATCAGGAAATTGTCGATCGTCACCTTGCTCTGGATAAATCCGATCTCCCGGTGTCCGTTTTCATATAAATACTTCACAATCTGATAAGACGATTTCTCATTCTCTGTAGAAACAGAGGAAAATGCAGAGCGGTCAAACCGATTGTCCAGAATAATAACCGGCGACGGTATCCCCTCAAATTTCCGGACATCATCTTCTGACATTTCGGTTGCCAGCAAAAGAATCCCGGCGGACGCATCCCGGATGATTTCCTGCAGCATTGTCTCATAGTCCGTGCTGCGCTCATCCAGTGTATTGATCTCCAGCTTCATCCCGTTCTCTTTACAGGCTGATTCAATCCCTTCGAACAGGCAGGAGAAAAACGGAGTGTCATCTAAAATTTTCCCATTTTTTTTATATAATACGAGACGAATTTTTTTTGTCTTTTTTGACTGCAAATATCCCATCTCATTGGCGATTTTCATAATCTGCCTGGCTGTCTCAGCGTTTACCCCAGCTTTTCCGTTCAAAACATTCGATACCGTAGCCAAAGAGTATCCTGTTTTCCCGCTTATTTCTTTTATGCTTACCCTCATTTCCCGTCCTCCTGATTTAATTATATAAAATTTTTGTATTTTGTCAATAATTTTTTTATATAAAATTTAATCAATTATTTTATATAATTTTATTCTGCTTTATACGTATTTTTTACTATAAATATTTTACACATATTTCAGCGCTTTTCCAATATTTTTTTCATATCTGATAAGAAAACAACAGAAATTTTACCCGCAGTATGCGTTTAATCAAGCAAGGGAGGATTTCCCTCCTACTCGCCGCGCACTCCATGCGCCGCTTCTGCAGCATACTTCTTCTGCATGGGGCTGCGCATAAAAAAGCAGGAAACGTTCTTTCTCAGAATATTTCCTGCCATACCTGTTCTTTTATTTATTTCTCGAACAATATAATTCCCTTCTCTTTTAAAAATCGTTCCACTCTGTTTACGATCAGAACAGCAGCCTCATACTGCTCTAATGCTTCATTATACGACGCTACATAGAAATCATCATAGTCACTAGCTTCACGTTTTCTCTTTAATCTGCCAAGCTGTCGTCCAACCTCCCGGCAAAATATATCAGTTGCAACATACCTCTGGTTAAAATATGCCACCGCGTCTTTGTGTCTCTTAAAGTCTTTTTCTTCTAAAGCCAACACAGCTTTTATAGCATAAAATGCCGCATAATAACAACGATTTATACTGTCTTTATATCGATTGTGTTCCATGCAAAGTTTTGCCGTATCTAACGTTTCTTTTGCATTCTGCATTCGATATATACACAAGTCTATCGATTTATCAACCACCGACTACAACTCCCTCCTCCCGTATATTCTGATAAAATGGTAATACATCCACCCAATATTCATACTGAGCTTCATTTTTTATAATTGGAGAAATATCTATGCCAGTATCCATTTCAATATCAAATGCAAGGTCATAGACCTCATTCTCCATTTTCTTAATCTCTTCCTCTGACAATTTAACCAGTATCATAATATCTACATCAGAATTGTCACAATAATCTCCTCTGGCATAAGAACCAAAAACAATAACCTTTGACAAATTTGTCTCAAAAATTCTCTTCATCTGCTGTGAAAATTGAAAAATAATGTTACTTACGATGTCTGACATATTCTCCCTCCTTACCATCCTCACTTTACACTATTTCAACCTCCTTGCCAACTGATTCTGCCATTTCCCGCATACCAGCCAAACCGCTATTATTCCTCCGCAAGCAATGCCCTCGGAGCGATTTTTCTGATCTTCAATGACAGCAGGCAGACCGCCAGAAAAGCAAACAACACAAGTCCCACGCCTGCGGCTATGTTAAATCCAAGCGGGACGTGAAACGTACATCTTACGATTCCGATCCCTTTAATTTCCAACAACAGGTCTATATATGAATTTTTTCAGTTTTTGTTCAACCGATCAATACTTTTTTCCCCTCAAAGGCAAACCCGTATTTCCTGATCCGCTCTGCCGGTATCCCTCTGTCCATAAGCTGGGCGGCATACTTCTTTTCTTCTATCTGGGCATGGGCAGAATCCACCGCATCCTGCAAGGTGGGCTCATCCTCCGGGTCTCGTACCTTGAACTCCAGGATGTATGCGTAATCTGTCTGGCTGCGCGGCTCTAACACCACATCATACCGTCCGAATCCGCTTTCCCTGTTGGAGGTGATCACATACCGGCTTTGCAGATCTACGATCATTCCCAGCACGAAGCCATGGTAAAATCGTTCCGGCTCTTCTCCGGAAGGGCGCCTGCCAGTGTCAAAATAGCTGAAGCTGTTTAATGCCACTCGGTTCATATATGTGTTCATGGCCTTCTTATCATTCAAAAGCATGGCTTTGATAAAGTCATTATATTCCTGCTTCGCACGCCCGAACCAGTCACGCACCATACTGCCAAACATGAATCTCACTTCAGAATTGGTCAAAGCCAATTCATACTGCGGCATCGTGAGCCCCTCCGAGTCCAGTTCTTCATAGCTTAATACTTTCAGATAACCGCTGGCAAGAAGAAGGCTCCATATGGCAGTTTCATTTTCGTCCAACTGATTATACACAATCTGCTCATCAATGGGCGTTCGTATCACACCGCCCTGCAGTAGCTTTTCAAATTCTTCTTTAATCCTTCGGTTTCCCTCTCTCAAAAGCTTACCCACAAGACTGTTGGAGCTGGTATTAGCCCAGTAAGCTCCCAATCTTCCCGTATCCAGATAATTCAGAATGGACCATGGATTGTAGATATCCCTCTGCTTTCCAAAAATGAAACCATCATACCAGCGTTTTACATCCTCTTTTTTATCAGAAAGGCTGCATTCCTCCAGGGCAACAAATACTTCATTTTCTGTAAAACCAAAGGATGCCGCATATTCATCTGATGTTGTGGTTACCACCTTCAGGTTATTCAGATCCGAAAAGATGGATTCCTTACTCACTCTGGTAATCCCCGTCATAATGGCGCGCTCCAGCCAGGGATTCGTCTTAAAGGTGGAATTAAACAGGCTTCTGGTGAATGCCGCAAGTTCCTCCCAATATCCATCCACATAAGCCTCCTGCATGGGGGTATCATACTCATCCAGAAGGATAATGACCTTCCTGCCATAATAGCGAAACAAGAAGTCTGAAAGCTGATATAGAGAAGAAGAAATATCCGGATTACTAACCTCAAAGGCCAGAATCCTGTTATAATACACTCTGTCTGTGTCTGTCAGCTTATCGCTCTCTTTCAGAAAAGAGAACTTAATATATAGATTCCGAATGATCTCGCAGAGCTTTGCCCGCATATCTGCATAATTCATTTCTTTCACTCTGGCAAAGGACAGGCTGATCACCGGATAGGTCCCCTGCAGTTCCCTGTACGATATTTCCTGCCATATGTCCTTCTTATCAAACAAATCGCTTCTGCCGGCATAATCCACAGAGAAGAACTGCTCCACCATACTCATGGTAAGAGTCTTCCCAAACCGTCGTGGTCTTGTAATCAGCGTTACTGCATCTCTGCTTTCCCACCATTCCTTTATAAATGATGTTTTATCCACATAAAAACAGTTATTTTCTATGATTTCATTAAAATTTTGTATTCCAATGGCTACCGTTCTTCCCATCTGGACACCCCACAATCAATAATTCCTGTTCGAGTTATCAAGCAAAAAGAAAATCCGTCATACAGGATGCTTTTCCTTAGTGTAACGAATTTTTTATGAAAATACAAGAAATTATTCACATCGTTCCCATATAGGAAAGGCTTTATGAAGCAGGTTGATCGGGCATGTGACCTTCATTTTCAATCTGGAGATGTACCTGTTTGCGTTTATCTGGCTTGTTGTGTTATGGCTGCTGATTCTCAAAACATCCATTCTATTTTATCAAATATCCAAACCTGCCGGGTATCTGATGATCCCATATCTGTTGTGGGTAACTTTTGCGGGCTACTTAAACCTTTCCATCTATTTAAGAAACTGAAAATAATCGGGCAGGCGGAGTCCCCCCCTGCCCGTCGTACGGCCTGCCTCCCGTCTCATGTCCAAAATGCAGAATCCGTTCTTATTCCTCCGCAAGCAACGCCCTCGGAGCGATTTTTCTGATCTTCAATGACAGCAGGCAGACCGCCAGAAAGGCAAACAGCACAAGTCCCACGCCTGCGGCTATGTTAAATCCAAGCGGGACGTGAAACGTACATTTTACGATTCCGATCCCATTTAAAAACAATGCCATCAGAGGATTGATAATCAGGCTGCACACAGTCAGGCCGAGCAGCACAGACATGAGGAGGCTTGGCATAAATGACAGAGAGGTCTGCAGGATAAGCTGGCCTGTTGTAAATCCAAGTGATTTCAGGATACCGTAATCCCGCTTTTTGTTATTCAGCATCGTGCGCACAAGCAGGTACAGTACAAAACTGATAATAACGGCAGACAGCACAAGTGTGGCAATCACAATGATTGTCATAAGAGATACGTATACGCTGGCCACGCCCTCTATGGTTGTTTCTATGTTTATCGTTGTATTTACACTTCCGCCAAACTTTTCTTTCATTTCCAGGTTAAACGCATCAATATCTGTCCCATCGTCAAGGTTGAGGTAATAGCTTGCATTCGTAAGCAACCCAAGCCTCTCATACCCTGCCCGGGTAAACAGGCAGTCCCTGCCGAGATTGTTGGAAATCTGCGTATAGCCGCAGATCAGATATTTTTCCTGTTTTCCGTTTGCCGCGATCTCTATTTCATCTCCGATTCGGAACCCGTTCTCTTTTGCATATTTGGCTGCAATCACGATTTCATTCTCATATTTTGGAAATCTTCCCTCAAATACAAGATCCTGATTGTTGATTTTTGAGAAATCATCGCAAAGCGTGGCCATAAGCTCTGCGCCTCCGACGTGGGATACATTCAGGGAGGTATACAGATAGCTCTTCTCCACACGGCCGTCCCCGGTCATTTCAGCCAGAAAGCCATCCTCTGCCTCTACCCTCACACTGATACAGCTGTCCGCAGTTTCCCCTACGATCAGGTTCAGAAACGGCGTCATATCGGCAATTACATTTTCAGTCATCAGACCCGAAAACACAACGACAAGGGAAAGCGCAAGCATTGTGATGCCGACGGTAAGGTTATGCTTTACGCCGGAAAGCGTTGTTTTTAACGCAAGGGCAAGGCTTAAGGGAGCTTTCGTCCTTTCAAGCGGAATGTGGTTGCATTTAAAATTATGCGTCTGAATCCCAGAGCGAAGCGCTGTAATGGGCTCTATTTTTCTGATTCTGCGCGATGCAGACCATACGGCAAGGGCAACAGTACCGCCCAGTACTGCAAACGAAACAAGTAATGGCGCCGGCAAAAAATGAACGGTATACGGAATGCCCGTCTGCGCAATCATCATGGTGTTGACCGCAGGAAACAGAAGGTAGGAAATTCCGGCTCCGATGGCCGCCGCAAGGAAGGTCAGGCATAGAAACTGCAGTAATAACGAAAAAATCAGCTGGCCTGATGTATAACCCATGGCCTTCAACGCGCCAAGGCCTTTCATATTCACCTGTATATAATTGATAATGTTTGAGACAATCACCACAAGCGCAATTAAAAGTACAAAAAATGCAACAGCGCTCATAATTCCTGAGCAAATCATCTGAGCAATGTACCGGGACTGTGAAACAATATCATAGCAATTGCTCATCATCGTGATATTCGGATAATGCTCTGAAACTCTGCTTTTCAATGCTGCCTCATAATTCAGATTTTCCGACCGGTCCGTCAGCCTTACGGAACATAAGGTTGCCTGCGGCGCGCAGCCGCCTCGCTCCAGTTCTTCATATTTGTCCTTTGTGAGAACAATTTCCGTCAGCGCGCAGTTATGGGACCCCATCATAATGCTGTTAAAAAATCCGCAGACTGTGTAAACCACTTTCTGGCTTCCGATGGAAATTTCAACCTCTTTTCCTACCGCAATATCCTCTGTTTTATAGAGCATCGGCAGGTAAACGCCGCTTGTCAGGTTGCCTTCCTCAACGATTTCCAGATTTCCGATGGAACGCGTCATGGCCGCCTGCTTTTCCAGAAAAACGAACCAGCCGTTCATCTCCCCGTCATTGTACGGAAACGTGCCAATCATATGCATACAGGAATCCAGCTGGTATTCCTCAGTACGTTCGTCACTTTCTATCGTCTGCGACAAAAAGCTTTGAACCTCATCCGTATTGCCGTCTACCGATAACGTAACATGCTCGGCATGAAATCTGTCGTGGTATCTGTCAAAATTTTTCCTGTAGTCCATAGAAAGCATCAGCCAGAGATTGAGCATGAGCGCGGCAAGCAGAATCAGGACAATGATGGTGACGGTCTGCCCCTTTGCCTTTCGGATATTGGAGCGGGCAATCAAAAAACTCTTTTTCATGCTACCACCCCATCTCTTTCAGGAATGCGGAAAGCTTTTCGTGCCTCTGGATATCGCTGTGTGAATATCTGCCCAGATCACATTCTCCTAAAATCATGCCGTCCTTTAAGTACAGAATACGATTCCCCCGGCAGGCGGAGCGCATGTCGTGCGTTACCATAACCACGCTCTGGCCCTGCTCATGAAAGCCTGTGAGCGTATCAAGCACGTCAAGTCCTGTTTTACTGTTGAGCGCGCCTGTCGGTTCATCGGCAAAAACAATTTCCGGCGAATTGATCAGCGCACGCACGATTCCCACGCGCTGCGCCTCACCGCCGGAAAGCTGCGCGGGAAATTTCTTTTGTGTTTCTTCTGAAATATCCACTGCGGCAAACAATGCTTTTGCCTTTGTCACAAGCGCCTTTTTGTCCCTGCTCACAAGCAGCCCGGCCGAAAGCACATTGTCCATAACGCTCATTCCGTCGATCAGATAAATCTGCTGGAACACAAAGCCGCAGTGCGCGCGCCGGAACAGGGCAAGCCCGTCAGAATTCAGGTCAGAAATCACCTTTTTGCCAAATGTAATCGTCCCGAGCGTAGGCGTATCCATTCCCGACAGTGCATACAAAAGCGTGGATTTGCCTGCGCCGCTTGCGCCCATGATAACGGTAAAGTCGCCCCTGTAAAGCTGTAGGTCAATATTTTTCAGAACGTGCTGCATGGTACCGCTGTTTGAGAAGGATTTACTTAATTTCTCAGTCTCTAATAAAATCTCTTTCATGGAAAATACCCTCCTTTTCACACGTCCTACTGTACACTTTCAATTCTTAACAGTCTTTATGCAATTCTTAAATCTCCCTTAAATCCCGCTGTTCAAAGCGATCCGGACAGTTGCTTTCAGCCCTGTGGAACCGTTTTCAATGCTGAGCTGCCCCAGCATTTTTTTCATGCAATAATCAGAGATATACAGCCCCAGCCCCGCGCCTTCCGTGTTCCTTACATTGCTCCCCCTTTTAAACTTCTCTTTCAGTAGCGGCAGCTCCGCCTCGTCAAGCCCGCCGCCGTAATCCTCAATACAGATCACCAGATAATTGTTCTCCAGCGATACTGTTACGTTTATTTTTGTGTCCGCATATTTATAGGAATTGGCAAAAATATTGTCAAATACCTGCTGCAAACGGAGGCTGTCCGCAGACAGCAGGCAGTCCGGGACAGGCGGTATGACGGCTCGGTGCAGATAATCTGCATTTTCCAGCATCGGGCGCAGCTCAGCGCTGTTCAGTTCCGACGGCGCCACCGAAAGTTCCTGCAGCTCCTCCAGGGCAGCAGAAAACAGATTGTTCACCAGCGTATTGATCTGGTCTGCCTTCTGAATAATCTGCCCGTAATTCCGCCTGTTTTTTTCATCCTGCGACAGCGCTTCCCCCACCTCAGAGGCGGCCTTGATGCTTGCAACCGGCGTTCTGATATCGTGCGACAGCTTTGCCACCAGTTCCTTTTTACTCTCGTTTGCAGCAGCTTCAGCCATTCTTGCCTTTTTTAATTCAGAACGCATGATATCAAAGCTCTCCGTAAAAGCCCCGAACAAATTTTGCCGGTCCATTTCCAGCGGAATGTCCAGATTGCCCTGCGCAATACGCTCTGCAAATTTTCTAAGCCTTTGGAACGGCTTTAAAACCGTGCGCTGCACATAAAAAAAATACCCCGCGCAAATGATGCACTGTAACAGCACAGCCGCCGATACCGCGAAAGCTGTGCGCCGTTTTTCGGATTGAAATATAACAGCGCTGTTGTTGTACACAATCAGCTTGCCTGCAACTGAATTTTCAACTTTAATATCCAGTATGGTATCTCTGTGGCCGACTGCCGCGTTTATGCTCTCGCTCAGCCCCGGATTTGTCCTGTACAGAACTTCTCCGGACAAATCCAGCACAACATAATCAAGGTCAGTGCAATTTCTGTGCACCTCCAGCGAAGCCCAGTCCCGCTGCACTGTCTGCAGAGCCTCATTAACTGCCGTTGTGTCCTGAAGCTTCTCTGTCTCCGGGAACAAAAACAGAAGCAGTACGGCAAGCTCCATGAGGAACAAAGCAGCCACACTTCCCAAAAATATGCGGCTTTTCATGATTTACCTCCGGCAAACCGGTACCCGTTGCCCCAGACTGTGATAATATATTCCGGATTTCCCGGTTCCCGCTCAATGGCCTCGCGTATTTTGCGGATATGAACATTCAGTGTGCCGTCCCCGGTAAATTTATCTCCCCAGACCTTTTCAAAAAGCTCCTGCTTTGCCACCATACGTCCTTCACTTTGTATCAGATAGGCCAGCAGCTTAAATTCAAGCGACGTCAGCTTTACCAGGGCGCCGTCGACAAATACCTGCCTTGTAGAAAAATCCACAGCCAACCGCCCGTCGTCATACCTTGCCGCCTCCCTGCCTGCACAGCGTTTGAGCACTGCCCTGACCTTTGCCAGCAAAACGCCAAGCGAATACGGTTTTTGGATGTAATCGTCGCCGCCGATACTCAGGGCAATAATCTGGTCGTCATCACTTGTGCGCGCTGAGATAAACAGGATGGGGCTTTCCAGGCTTCCCCGCAGTTCTTTGCACAGCTCAAATCCGCTTCCGTCGCCCAGGTTGATGTCAAGCAGCAGCAGCCTGGCTGTATGCTCCCTGAAAAAATCCCGGCACGCGGCGACGCTGTAGACAACCGCGGTTTTCACGCCGAACAGATTAAAATATTCCGCTGTGCTGTCTGCAAGCAGCTTTTCATCATCTATAATCAAGCAGTCATATATCATTTTTTTCTCCTCAAAAAAACATACCGTTAGTATGTAAGATAACTTATCATACGAACGGTATGGCTGTCAATGGGAAGCTTTTCAGATGAGCAATGATCTGCAATCTCCTGCGCACAGCCCGGATCATGCAGATTAAAATCTACAAATTATGAGGTCACTTCATATGAGACCTATCATACACCAGGCACCCTGCAGACACCAAAAACATAATCCCTTCTGCAGCCGGCACAGCCAGCCATGCGCCGGTGATACCCCAAAGCTTCGGCAACAGAAGAATACCGCCTGTCAGCAGTCCAAATGTTCTTAAAAACGAAAGAATTGCCGACCGTTTTCCATTTGACAGAGCTGTAAACATGGCAGAAGTAAAAATATTTAATCCACAAAACAAAAAGCTGTAGGAAAAGACAGAAAATCCGCCTGCTGCAATCCGTGATACCTCTGATGTCTCCGGTGCACACAGCCGTACCCGCGAAGGGCCGCGGGCGGGAGCCGCCGCGCGTGTACGGGGGGCGGGCG
>CAOJHI010000055.1 GCA_948436005.1 uncultured Lachnospiraceae bacterium | reverse complement strand
CTTTTACTTCATACTTCTTGCCGTTCTGATCCGCTACTTCTCTTACATCGCCAAATGCTCCGCTTACCGTGAAGCTAAAGCTGTCTGTAATATCCAGGTCAGACGGCTTATTTACCTGCTTGCGTATTGCCAGGGTCCCGGTCTTTTTGGTGTTGGTGATGTTATAACCATCATACGTCGTGGTATAACCATTCACGGCAACTTCTCTGACTGTATAATCATACAGATTTCCCACTTCATCAAACTGGTCAAATTTCCCGAAGGAATATTCCGTCCGTCCCGCAAGAGACACTTCTTTAATTTTCTGTCCGTCCCTCAGCAGTTCAATCACAATCTCCGGATGCTCGCTGCCTGCCGGGTCAATCCACGTTTTTGTACCAGCTATATTGACCTGACGTTTAAAATATACTTTCAGCACCGTACTTCCGTCTGCTTTTACGGCAGCCTCATAAAGCTTCTTACTATTTGTACTGTCTTCCGCATAATCCGGATAATCTGCATCCGGCGTTTTATCCGCCCCTGTCACACGTACCGTCCGGTCTGTTTCGCCGTAACGCACGTCGCTTGTCCGCGTCGCATAATCCGGATAACTGCCGTTCTGTTCCTGGTAATAATACTCCACTCTGTAAGCCGTATTATTATTTGGTCTCCAGACTGCATACAGAACAACGTTTTCTGCCGGCATCGTGAAGATATTTCCTGCCACATACTCAGGCATTGATGCAAACTGATCCCTTGACCAGCCCAAAAATGTATAGCCTTCTCTTTTCAGATCTGACTCTTTAACTGTAACCTTTCTTCCCTCTGCATACTGTGCTCCGAGCGGAACTGTTCCTGTGTACTGCGAAGGCAGGGCATTTGGATTATAAGTCAAATTATACAGATTCTTTTTTAACAGAACACCGTCGACATGGATCGGATCCTGTTTGATCACATACCACAGAACATAATAATTCCTTTCAAATTCTTCATCTGAATCACATCTTGTATAACTAGTTCCATCTGTAAATTTAATCGTTCCAACTTTCTTATTACATGCCTCACGGATTGCACCTGTTGTCGGTACAGTTCCGAGATGATCGTCTACCCCATTTGTATTGGCATAAAAAGTATTGTATTTGACAGACCCCACCATACCAGCCGTGTAAGCACTTGCCGAATAACTTCCCGGTTCCGTTGGAATGCTCCCATCCAGTCTCACAAAATAATATGCTTCATCACTCTGGGCCCAGACTGCATACAAGGTCTTACTTTCCTCTATCAGCCACGCATATCCGGCCGGATAAATTGTCACATCTCCGCCATTCGACTGATCTGCCATACCGGAATTTGCCGTTTCTCCCCAGCCCATAAAGGTATAGCCGCTGCGGCTCATACCTCCCTGTCCCGGAAGGATAATCTCTTTGTTTTCCGCATCAAGCGCTACCGTGATTGCCGCGGGCGCATTCGTTCCGCCATTTGCATGGAAGGTGAGAGTCATCATACCATCTGTTACTATCACCTTGTATGTTACTTCTTTTTCAATCCACTTTCCTTTCCAGTTTTTATATTCATAAGTGTGCGTAATCGTAACTTCTCCTTTTTTTACACCAGTTACGATAGCGATTTCATTCCTTTTCTCTACTGTTGCAATCTTCTTATCACTGGAAACCCACTCATGATCCCGGGTTTCATTCTCACTGGCCCTTGTTTCTTCAAAGCGCTTCGTCTCCCCGACAGCAACCTCATACACCTTCTCTGCTGCCAGCGCAACTCCATTATCCAATGCCATCGGCACAGCCTTTGCTGCTGCTATCCGTACCTGCTCCGGTACTTCCTCTTCCGCCAACACTTCCTGTTCACTTATGCCAACACCGGTTTCATTCTCCGCCAGAGCTTCCGTTTCCGGATCGACTTTCTCTTCCATGGATACTTCTGTTTCAGCTTCAGTTTCTTCTTCCTTCAGTACATCTGTTTCCGCACTGATCTTTTCTTCCACCGATGCTTCCGTTTCCTCATCGGTCTCTGTATTCAATGCCTCTGTTTCTTCTCCGTCTCCGGATTCCGATATATCAGCCTGTTCACTGTCCTCTGTTTTCAGCGCTTCTGTTTCTTCGCTGACCTCAGATTTCGATTCCCCATTGCTTTCGGATTCCGGCACCTCTGTCGCCGCCTGTGCGCCTGCTGCAACCGTTACCTCAAAGGTTTCCATTCTCATATCGCTCTCGCCATCTGCAAAATAAGAATGTGCAATATATACAGTTCCCTCTGCATTTGCTTTCAGCTCCGCAATCGCTCCGTCCGTACTCAACACAGATACAACGCTTTCATCGAGAATATCCCATGTATGGTCTGTGCCGTCCTGCCCCATAATGTAGGACTGCTGTCCCACAGTCAGTGCTGCACGCTGGAATTCCGGGGCTGCCTCGTCAGCCGCTTTGTCCTGCTTTGACTGTTTCTGATACGTAACCGCAATTACTGTATCTCCTGTAACTGCCCCTATTTCATACACATCCGCTTGATCTGCTGTCCTGGCAATTTCCTGATCTCCTGCTTTTACGCATTCCACTGTATAGCCATCCGCCGCTGTTACCCGGAATGTATATTTTGTGTTCCCCTGAATCTCTTTTTTATAGGAAGAAACAGTCTCTGCATTCAGCTCCGTTTCCCCCACATGAATCACACCATGATCTGCCGACTGTGCAGCAAAGGTGATGGTAAAAACAGCATCCTTCCGTACCTCTGATTTATCTGAATCTTTCCCATCAGTCTTTGTTTCCGGTACCACTGACTCAATACTGATCTCCGGGAAATCAGATTTCTTCGTCTCTTTTTTCTCATCCCCTGACGATTGCCCTTCGTGCTCTACAATAATCTCAGGCTCTGTTTCCCCGGCAGAAACTACGGTACAGCTTTGCAGCATCATCGAAACTGCAAGCATAACCGAAAGCGCCTTTCTCCATTCACGTTTTTTCTTCATTTACTATTCCTCCCATTCCCCAAATTTAAATCTGGAATTTAAATCTGATCACAACGATTCCGTCCATTTTCAGACTCTTTAACCGTTTTTTATAATTGCTCCTATGTTTTTCGTGTCATTGCAAGGTATTTTAACAATTCCATTTCGCTTTGAAACTCCATCGGCGGCTGCGCATCTCCGCAGCTCAAAACGCCCTGCCACCCCGCTCTCCGGCGGCTGCGGACCAGGACATCAACCGTGCGGCATATGCCGGACTGCTTCATGACCTCCTTATCCTCCAGTCGTACTTTCGGCCGGGCATAATGTCCCGCACTCCTTTCATTTTGAAAGCTTCTCTTCTCCTGGAATGTCTGAGGATATCCACATTCATCGAAAAGCTGATCTGCAACGAGAAACATTTCCGTACAATTGTAGAACCGCAACGGTTTTGCGCTCATTTTGCTGTATATCCTGCCTTTCAAATCTCCGTTCTCTTCATCAATACAGACCCGGAGCGCATTCATTGGATATACCCTGCTATCATTCTTTTCCTGCTGCATATATAATTCCTTTCTGTGCTCTAGCCGGAGGGTGACAATTCTGCAAGTTCATACAACAGCTCCAATCTTCGTTTTCCAATCCCTTCCCGGAAATTATTGCAAATCCGGTCTGCCACCTGAACACCCGCTTCATACGTACAGATGGGAAGGAGCACAGCTACCTGCGTCGGACTGTATTTTGCTGCCACATCTCCCATTCGCAGAGAAACGCGAACTACCTCCTCAAGAATATTCATCCCTTCGATCATACCGTGGTCTATTTTCTCACCTGCCCGCATCCGGTACTTCCTTCGAAGGGTAAAAAGTATAATAAACTCGGCAATCCCAAGACGGTTAATGCGTCTCATCTCCATCTGATAAATCTGCCGGAAAATCTGATAATCGCAGAAGAAAGCACCCTGCATTCCAATCTGCTCTCCTGCTTCTTCCAGAAATTTCGCGATATCTGTCCTCTGTTCCCCTGTTTCTGTTGTTATCTGCCCAAAAACTTCCTGAAGTTTTTCCGGGTTCCTGATTCCCATGTTTTCATAGAAAAGACGGCTTGCTTTTTCATACTGTGTGAGCGCCAGATCATATTTCTTCTGTCCGCTCAGGCTCCGAATCAGGTAACAATGAATATCCTCATCCAGCGCATCCACCTGCAACGCGTGATGGCAAACCATTTCCACCTCACTCCAACGTTCCTCCGGTCCCAGTATGGCGCACATTTGCTTCACCGCATCCAGATAAGCAGATTGATACCAGATCACCTTTGGCAAAATCCAGGATTCATCCGCAATTTTTGCCGTAACATTGTTGTTATATCCGGCAATAATACTGCGGCACAGCGTCTCCTGCTCCTGTTTCTCAGTTGTCATACGAAGCTTCACGACCAGCTGTTCAAAAGCCTCATAATCGGTCTCCACTTCAATCTCCGGATTCCACCGGTAAGCTCCCGGTACGGTACAGATAAACTTTTCGTGTCCAAGCGCCTTAAGCTCGTTTCGGACCCGGTACATCATGTTTTTCAAAGCCCCTTCCGGATTCTTGCTGGCATCTTCCCAAAACACCTCAATCAACTGATGATGTGTCAGCGCACTGCCCCGATGAATCAGAAGATACGCTAAAATCCGTGTCAGTTTGTTGGAACGAAGTTTTTCTTCTCCCAAAGTCCCACTGTCACAACTCAGCAAAAGACTTCCGAATAACTGCATTTTCACTTTTTTCATATGTCCTCATCCTACTCATCTATCAGCTCAGTTTCATCGTCAAGAGCCGGCGGCGTTTCCTCACACACGACTGAATCAATCAATCGCAGCAGCTCCATAACGCTCCGAAATGATTTCTTTTTCTTCCCCTGTACCCACTCAACATTTCCCTGCCAGCTCTGGCGTTCTGTACTGTTGATTTCAAGAATAAATATCTGTTTGCCTTTCATTCCCAATGTCTCCTCCCCACTGTATCAAAACGACAGCAACACGCAAAAAACCATTCAAAGGGCACGAACCCCAAAGGGGCTTCGCATCCTCTGAATGGTTCCGTATAACATAACCTTCTTTGTCTTTTCAGACCAAAAGAAAATAATTGTTTGCCTGTCAAAATCGTATCTTAATTTCATTCTTAATAAAAACCTCTTTCTATAACAAGTTTACTAGTTAGTATCATACACTGTCAATGTCACAAAATGGTAACGGATAATTTTTTTATTTTATTTATTTCTTCCAAATGACCACCTCGATCACAGGCCCCGGGAAAACTCTATTGCAAAGACAAAGAACTGCTCGTTGCTTTTTTGCCCAAAATCCCCTATAATGATGACAGTGCATTCCATTAACCAAGAAAGCGAGTGATTTTATGCAGAATATTTTTAATATGGATAACGCCTTTTTCCGTGCAATGGGAAAGCTTGCGGATCTGATGATTCTTAACCTCATCTTCCTTATCTGTTCGCTTCCTGTTGTTACCATCGGTGCATCCGCGACGGCTCTTTATTATGTTACTCTGAAGATGTCAGCAAACGAGGAAGGGTACGTAGTCCGCTCTTTTCTGAAGTCCTTCCGGCAAAATTTCCGGCAGGCGACTGTTATCTGGATCGCACTTTTGTTTGCGGGATGTGTTCTGGGGCTTGATATCTACATCCTCAATCATTCAGACAGTACCTTCGGAGCAGTGTTTCTTGTACTGATCTCTGCGATCACTATCCTTTATGCGATGGAGCTTATTTACATATTTCCGCTGTTATCCCGGTTTGAAAACAGTATTGTTGTCACATTCCGCAATGCTTTTATTATGGCAATCGCTGATTTCCCGCGTACCTTTGTCATGATGCTTATCATCGCCGGTTCCGTCTTTCTGACATTGTGGAATGCGTACACGCTCTGGTACGGACTTCTGGTCTGGATTGTATGCGGATTTGCATTGATTGCATTTGCCAATTCATTTTTCCTGAATAAAATTTTCAAAAAATATATGCCTTCTGAAGAAACTGAAATTTCTTCAGATGATGATGTACAATAATCAAATTTTATAAAATATAAAAAAATGCCGCACAACAGATCTGAACCATTCAGAATCTCTGTTGTGCGGCAGTCTTTTTGACAGCCTGATCATCCCGTATATCCGGTACCATTTAATTTTCCTGTTCTTCACACTAACCTGCAAAAATATTCCGCAGAGCAGCCATTAGTTTTTCAATTTCAATCGGCTTGCCAAGATGTCCGTCCATCCCCGCATCAATAGCACGCCTCTTATCCTCCACAAATGCATTCGCAGTAATCGCAATAATCGGAATCTGCGCAAGCGCCTGGTTTTCAAGGCTTCGGATTGCAGCAGTCGCCTCATAACCATCCATCACCGGCATTTGAATATCCATTAAAACAACATCATATATGCCCGGAGCCGAGTTCTGTATTTTTTCAACTGCAACCGCTCCGTTTTCTGCTATGTCGACCTCAAATCCGGCCTCCTTCAGAATTGTCGCCGCAATCTCCTGATTCAGCTCATTGTCCTCAGTCAGAAGGATGTGCTTCCCGCAAAACGAGACCTCCGCTTCGCCTTTCACAGGCTCACAATCCGATTCACCGGAACACTCAGACAGCCGAAACAAAAAGCAAAGTGTAACCTCTGTCCCTTTCCCCTGTTCACTGTCTATTGCAATTGTCCCGTTCAGCATATTTACGATATTCTTTGTGATCGGCATACCAAGTCCGGTTCCCTGGATGCCACTGACTGTAGACGTCCGCTCACGCTCAAACGGTTCAAAAATATGCTTCAGGAATTCAGGACTCATACCAATTCCCGTATCCTGCACGTGAAACTCATAAGGCACATATCCCTCCTGCGTCTCTTCTTTTTCCGTCACACAGACATGAATGCAGCCCCGCTTCGGTGTAAACTTTATAGCATTGCTGACAATGTTCAGAAGAACTCTTGTGAGTCTCAGCTTGTCACACAGAACTGATTCATGCACCATATTAACTGTATCAATCGAAAATTCCAGCTCCTTTGCCTGTACGTCCGCCTGGACAATCATCTGCAAGTCACGGAGAATTTCCATAATACTGCAGTCCTGCTCCTGGATCTGTAACTTACCGCTCTCAATATGGCTCATATCCAGCACATCATTAATCAGCTCCAGCAGATGATTGCTCGATACCAATATTTTCGACAGATACTGTCTGACCAGCTCTCTTTCTTCTATATGAAGCAGGGCAAGATTTGAAAAACCGATAATTGCATTCATTGGCGTGCGGATATCGTGCGACATATTGTTGAGAAATACTGTTTTGGCCTGATCTGAACGCTGCGCTTTCTCAAGTGCCTCCTCCAGCTGCTGCTGTTTTGTGGTCAGTTCCTGATCCATCTTCTTCTGCGCTGTAATATCAATAAACATGCCAACGTATGTAATCGGCGAGCCATCCTTTCGCCTTGAAAGCATACCCGTGGCGCGATACCAATGATAACCATCCCTCTTTGTCAGAAGACGGTACTCCACATCATACTTTTTCTGACCCGTATAATCATTAATCGTGTCATAATATTCTTTCAGGACACGCTCTTTATCCTCTTCATGCAGAAGGCTGCTCCATGCTTCCAGCGTGTTCGGAAAATCTGTTTCATCCTGATAACCGATCATGCGGCGGAACTGTTTACTCCAGAGAACACTGATCATCTCCCCCTGCTCATTAAATTCCATGCTCCATTTACCGGACCCCAGCATCTCATGGACAATGTTCAGCGAAGTCCTCTCATGCTCAAGCTTTTCCAGCACTCTGAGCTTTTCCTGCATCAGGATCTTCGCCTCTTCATCCCTCTGCCTTTTTAAATATTTTTCTGTCGCATCTTCCAGAAATACGTAAAAAATATCCCCATATTTATTGGTATGTACGAAGTGGCCATAATCCTCTATCCAGCGGATTTCACCGTTTTTGCGGATAATCCTGTATTCTACATAATCAAGATCTTTATCACTGATCTGACGGCGAATACTCTGTTCTACCATTTCGAGATCTTCCGGATGAATCATCCCACGGAATGTATAGCCTGTATACTCCTTAAAATCTTCCAGACTTTCACACCCGAACATACGCACAAGCGCTTCATTTGCATAAATCAGCTCTTCCTCCTGATCAGCATGATAGATAAAGAAACCGCCTGGCATCCCTGCTGTAATCTGCTCAATGACAAGAAACGCATGTTCATTTAAAATCAATGATAACACCTCGCTTTATCCATTTTATGGTATTTCATAATTATTATACTTTTGAACACTTTTTCTTGTCAACCCGACAAAATACGCTTTGCGGGTTTCTTAGAACAAACCCCTGTCCCGGTGGAATAAAGATCTCCTTCATATTTTCACTTGCCTTTTACTTTCCACAAAAAAAGAGGGCTGCTGCAAAATCCAAAATCTTGCGGCAACCCTCACAGGTTTTATTTGTGTATTCTTATTTCTATATTTTTATTTAATACAGACAATTATGACTGCCATACTGCTTTATATACATTCCAGATTCTGGAAACCTGGCTGTCAGTTACTTTGGAAAGTGCGTTCTGTATTGCTTTGTATGTCTCCGGTCTGGAAGCCTGAAGCGCAGCCGGCTCTAACGTATAATTTTTAAATGATTCCGCAAAATACTCAGAACTATTTGAAAGCACATACGCTTTATTAAACGCTGTGTAGTTTGCTTTCTCACGGTTGTAGATATTCTTGAACTCAGCCGACATATCGTAGTTCCCTGCAATGAACGCCAGGAAGTGTCCAAGCTCATGGTAAATCGTGGAATCTGCTCTTTTCAGAGTAATGGAACGGCTTCTTGCATCAAACAGTCCCGAATAAGAAACACTGCTATTCATTTTAATAGAAAACCCAAGTGTATTAAATGCATTTGCAACGCGGCTGTCTACGAGCGGAGCCAGTGTTGCCACAGATACATTGCCCGAGCTGGATGCCATCTCTCTTTGCAGCGTCTCTGCCTGCTGGGACATAACCGTCTTTGTCACAGTTGTCTTTGTCGTTGTAACCTGTGTATTCACCTTGGAACCTTTCTTATACTGGTTCATTACATTTGTTGCAACAACTGTAACCGTTGTTGTTGAAGTACTTCCTGATTTGGATTTCTTTGTACTTTTCTTTGTGGTTGATTTTCCTTTTTTCTTATATGTTTTCGTGGAAGCCTTTTTCAGCTTGATTTTCTTTGTTTTCTTTTTCGTCTTTGTGGACTTTGTAACCTTCGGAGCTGCAAGCGGTACTCCATCCCCCTCAATGGAAACGCTTCCGTCTGTATCTACAAAAGTTACCAGCTCCGGCACCATATTATTCTGAGAATTCACAGCCCACAGGCTTCCTGCCACAATCGCTGCTGCAAGCACAACGCTGCCAATCTTTACCGATGTTTTCTTAAATAAATCCTTTACGCTTTTCCCCTTCATCGTCATATCCTCCTGATAGATCTTTTCCTTTCTATAGCATATAAACATATACGGCACTTGACATAAAAGCTAAACGCAAAAATAACCACTAAATATATATATTCAGCGGTTACCATCTACGCATTCTCACATGATCGGTCAAGAATAACTCAACAACATCTGACCCATACGATATCTATCACATGCATCTTAGAATGTGGCAACCGGCTATCATAGTCCGCAGACCTTAGACCCCTGGCTTTGCGTCCCCGCTTTTCAACGGGTTTGCCCTTATATCTGATTTATTTGTATTTATTCTAATCCTCTTTTTTCCGGCTGTCAACCCCTTTTTTCCAAAATCTTTCCAAAAAAGAATCCGCTTCTTTGCACTTGACATCTCCTGCAAAAAACTGCAAAATAATAACAAATTCGAATATAGGAAGGAGTTTTTTCTATATTAATAATTATGAAACGAATTAGCTGCCGCCGGGTCTTTTGTGCGGTGTTCGCCTTTCTGATCTGCATCTGTTTAAGCAGCTGTGGTCACTCCGAGAAAGACAAAAAATCAAACGAGGTCGGCGCATACGAGCCTGGCGTGACACATGTTCTTGTGCCTGCTGTCGGTGATCAGGATCTTGTGGCTGCCGGAGCACTCACGCTTGATTTTTCCAATGCTTCTGACGGATATTTTACAGGCAGGCTCTCAGAACCCGGCAAAACAATCAACATACAAGTAACCGGACCAGATCAGGTTATTTATAAATATTTTCTGGACAATGCAGACGCTCCCGCTGTCTTTCCTTTTACTGCGGGAAATGGAAGCTATATTGTCCTTGCTTTTGAAAATGTCGGCGGAGACCAGTACGTCTCACTGCTCAGCCATTCACTAACCCTGGAACTGAAAAGTGAATTCCTTCCTTTTCTATACCCGAATCAGTATGTGGATTTTTCCGAAGACAATGAGGCAGTTCATCTTGCTGCTGAGCTTTCTGCAAACGCTGACACAGATCTGGAAGCACTGAGTGCCATTTACCAGTATGTCACGCAAAACATTACATATGACGAAGAAAAGGCCGCCACAGTACAATCGGGCTATCTTCCGGATGTCGACGACACGCTGCACACCAAAACAGGAATCTGTTTTGACTATGCGGCCCTGTCTGTGGCCATGCTGCGTTCTCTTTCCATTCCCGCAAAGCTCTCAATCGGCTACAGCGGCGAAATTCACCATGCCTGGATTGACGTGTACATGGAATCCATTGGCTGGGTAAAAAACGCTGTAGAATTTAACGGCAAAGAATGGAAAATGATGGACCCGACATTTGCCTCCGCACTCGGTGAAGAACAGAACATCCGCGACTACATCGGCGATGGAAGCAATTACATCCTGCAATACGTCCGCTGACGCACATTTTGTGTGTATTCTTTTGTAATGACTAATAACAGTTTCCATATAATGAAATTTCAACTCTTTAATTCCGAAAAATGATTGAATACAAACACGGAGGACTTATGAAACAGATGTTAACAGACAACGAGCTCTCGGCATTTTCCGGTCAGCTTGCCATGATCCTGCATTCCGGCATTTCTGTGCTGGAAGGCGTTTCTATCATGCAGGAGGATATGCCGGACGGTGAGGGCCGCAGTATAATAAGCACTATTTACAGTTCCCTGGAAGAAACCGGTGAACTGGCCGGAGCGCTACTTGCAAGCGGCGTTTTTCCTGAATATTTTATAAAAATGACAGAGATCGGGGAACGCTCCGGTACCCTTGAGGATGTCATGTCCTCTCTCAGCGATTACTACAGACGGCAGGAATCACTGACCCGCAGCATCCGGGAAGCGCTCACTTATCCGCTGATTCTGATTTGCATGCTGTTCGCTGTGCTGATTGTCCTTATGACACAGGTAATGCCTGTATTTGGCGAAGTTTTTGAGCAGCTCGGCATTGAAATGACCGGCGTCTCTTCCATGATATTCCGGCTGTCCGGTGTGATGCAGACAGTGGCTACGTTTTTGCTCATCCTGATTGTTCTTCTGGCTCTTGCCTGTGTTCTTGCACTGCGTTCCAAAAAGGGCAGGGAAACACTGCTCCTTATCCTCATAAAGCTTCCAATCGGCCGCAGGGTCATGGAGCGCCTTGCTTGCTCCCGTTTTTCGGACGCGCTGTCACTGGCCCTTCACAGCGGGCTTGATATGGGCGAAAGTTTTACGCTCGCTGCAGGCCTCACGGACCAGAAACTGTTCCAGGGTAAAATGGAAAAAGCTGGAACCCTGCTTGAGGAAGGCAGCGATCTCGCAGATTCTCTGCGGGATTCCGGTATCATCACTGGCCTGAATGCACGGATGCTCTCGATCGGTTTCCGCACAGGCTCTGCCGAGGATGCCCTGAAGCAAATCGCTGTAAGCGAACAGGAGGAGGCTGACAACCGTATACAAAAAGCCGTCGGAGCGCTGGAACCAACCATGACAGCCGTGCTGTCCCTTTTGACCGGAATGATTCTGGTATCTGTTATGCTTCCGCTGCTCAGCGTTATGGCAAACATCGGATAGCCTGAAACAGATATCCACATTTTTACGATTTTGCCTGTAATTGAAAAGAAGAAAGGAATCTTATGAACCGTTTTACACAGAAAAAATCTTCTTCTCATCTCCTGCGGCGTCTGCTGACCACTGCAATCCTGTTCAGCTGTCTTGTCATGTTCCTGCTCTTCGGTACTTCCAGGGTACAAAAGACAGCAGCGGACAGCCAGGCGGACAGTCTCCGTCTCGCAATCCTGCACAGCGCAGTTCACAGTTATGCGATGGAAGGCAGATATCCGGAGAGTATTGATTACATCCGCGACCACTACGGAATCACCTGGAACCCGGACAAATATCTTGTCAGCTACGAGATTATCGGTTCCAATCTGATGCCCGATGTCAACGTTTTCCAGCGGGCCAATAAAAAGAAATAACAGGAGGGAATCATGAACACCAAACAGAAAAATCACTCGATTGATTCTCTTTTTTCCTTTCTGCTTCTGCTTGTTTTCTTTCTTTTTACGGTTTTTCTCGCACAGATGGGCTCCGCGATTTATAAAAACGGGGTCTCTCACCTGAATGAAAACTACACCTCGCGGACAGCAATCGCTTATCTTACGGAAAAAGTACGGCAGCATGACAAAAGCGGCAGCATTTTTCTGACCTCTATCGAGGACCTGCCGGCTATCGCCTTTTTTGATACAATCGAGGAGGCAGACGGGCAGACCGGATCTTTTCTCACCTACGTTTACTTTTCTGACCACGCACTGTATGAGCTGTTTGTCCGGGAAAGTACCGTTCCTGAGAAAGCGCTTGGCACTCCCATTGTAGAGCTTTCCGATTTTGAGATCGAAGAGATCAGGGAGACCGGTACAGCTCCTCTTCTCTCCGTCACTGCTGTCAGCCCAAAAGGAGACCAGCTATCCACGCTGATCCCGCTACGCAGTCAGTGAACATACAGGCTCTGAAATGTCTGATCCCTTTTGTGAATATCTGATCTCTTTTGTGAGAATCCGGTTTACGGCTTCTCTTCACTGAAACAGGAGGCGTTATGAATCGAAATTCCAGAACAGGTTCCCGCCTGTTTTTCATTGAATTTTTAATTGTGCTGTTTTTCTTTCTGATCATCAGTACTGTCTGTCTGCGTCTTATCGTTAAGTCGCACACCATCACGCAGCGTTCCGAGGCGCTCTCTCATGCGCAGGCAACGGCTGCTTCTGTTGCCGCAGTCATGGAACAGGGCGCAGCAACCCCGGAGGAAGCGGCTTCCTTTTTCCCGAATTCCTCCGTTACCTCCGACGGGTTTTTCATCACCTATGACGACGATTTTGTACCCTGCTCCGCCGAATCTGCATCGTATGCCCTTACCGTCGTAATGACACAACAAGATCATACGCTCCGCGCAGACATTCAAATCGAAAATAAAAAGCATGAGCTGATTTATCAGCTGCCCGTATCCTTTCACCTTGCTCTGACACGAAAGGAGGCGCTGCAATGAGAAAAACCTCCGGAGTTTCCCTGATGCTTCTCATTTTTCTGTCCCTGTGCCTGATTACGTTTTCTCTGCTCTCTCTCTCAGGCGCCACCGCAGATGAGACCTTAAGCCAGAAGTCGGCTGACCGTACAACGCAGTATTACGCTGCCGTAACCTCTGCAAACGAAATAATTGCCCGGATTGATACCGTACTTGCCGCCTATTTAAAAGAGGCTGAATCCACAGCCAATCCAAAATCTTCCTATATAGATAAATGTGCAGGCATCTCTGCCTCCGTCGCAGAAGCCGCATGGAACACGGACGAACCATCTATCACATTTTCCGTACCAATCACAGAAAGCCAGATGCTCCGCGTCTCCCTCTGCCCGGAATACCCGGCCAGCGTGGAAGATACGCTCTTTCAAATCACAGCCTTCGAAACAGTGAATACCGGCGAGTGGACGCCGGATAAATCCGAAAAGCTGTTTCAGCCTGGGGTGATGGGGCTGCCATCTTAAGCCGGAGGGGGCTGGGGACAGGACGCCGTGGGGGATTTGGGTCAAAAACGGGGTTCCAGCAAACAAGTCACCCCTTATTTTGACCCAAATCCCCCACGGTTGGCTATGTGTAACCGGTACTTTCGGTTGATACGGAACTATTTTGATTTTAATCTCTTCGTATCATCCATATCGTTATATTATACATTTATTTTAACCTGCCACTCCATGAAGGACAATTTTAACCTTCATATAGTTTTATAGAAAATCAGCAATTCAAACGGTTTGTCAAAGTCAGCCGCCTTGGAGCATGTACAAAATAAGGGGTGACTTTTTTTCCGGAACCCCAAATTTTTTAAAAGCAACAAAGCGGCGTCCACACCCCAAACCCATTCAAAAAAAA
>CAOJHI010000054.1 GCA_948436005.1 uncultured Lachnospiraceae bacterium | reverse complement strand
AGACTAAAAATGGAATGTATATTACCTGGAGTTGGCATACGAGGAACAGCTTCCGATTTGACCAGTTTTATAACGGAGCATTCCGGCTCACCCAAGGCCGCCATATCACGCCGCACGATGCATTTAAATGCATTGTCTCGGAAAGCTTTGCCAAAAGGAATCATTTAAAACTGGGCGATACGTTGAAAATTGACCTTCATTCTTTGAATGTACGTGCGAAATATCCGATTGAATCACTAGGAGCGGTAGAAACAGAGATTGTAGGTCTGTTTGTATTAACTTATCAGCAGACAATTACTCAATATACAGACGAAGAGGATATTTTGGAAAACTGGGTAATTACAGACAACGCGGCTGGGTGTGCATTACATGCTATATACGATCGCCCCTATTATTTGACTGCAAGTCAGTTCTTCGTAGAAAATCCGGCAGAGCTGGACGAGGTCATGGAGCAGGTAAGACAGCTTGACTGGATAGACTGGAAGTATTATGAGCTCGTGAAGGATGATGCGCTGTACAGCAAGGCAGTAAAGCCTTTGCGGACACTGAAAATAATTATGGCGTTCTGCCTTGTAGTCATAGTGACGTCGGGCGTTTTGCTACTGATGTTGGTAATCCTGCATTCGATGAAAAGGCGCAAGCGGGAAGCTGGTATTCTGATGTCTCTTGGAGTTACAGGAAAAGAGATCAGAAAGCAGTTTTTAGGGGAGCATCTGGCGATTGGCCTTACCGCATTTTTCTTTGCTCTTATCGTGACCCTGGCAGTCACGCCAGGGATTGGAAACCAGATATACGGGGCAGTGAACCGGGGCGGGGAACAGAAAGTCTATACGGAAAAAGAAATAGAGGCGGCGATTGCGCGCGGAGAAAACAGCAAGGTGGCGGAGATGTCAAGAAATCAGAGGACAGGAGTAGAGCCGCCGAAGGAGCTGACAACAAAGGTAGATATGAAGACTGCTTTACTTGTATTTGCTGCAATGCTTCTGATCGTTTATTATAGTGTTAACGAAGCGATAAAGAAAACGCTGAAGCTGGAGCCAATCAGAGTATTGTCCATGGTTGAGTAGCATGAAGGATAAAAGATTATAAACAGGCACCACAGATAAAAGAGGGGGAAGATATAGCTTATGAGAGAAAGGAAACGGATACTATTATCATTATCCCGGAAAAAGAGCAACCTGCTTTTACTGGGAATACTGTTTTTTCTTATCTTTTTTATGCTGGTATCTGTATCGATTTATAACACATCGCAGAAAAATGTTTCGGCAATCGAAAAGACTTATGGTATAAGCTTCAGCATCGGTATTACGCCCGATAAAAATGATATGAGCCAGTGGGAGGAGCGCGTGGTCGAGGGATTGGATAGTTCAATACAGGCCTATATTGGACCAAATGTGGATGAAGCAATGGTACGCAGAATTTCAGAGGAAGTAGAAAAAATCACAGATTATGAGGCCGGGAGCACAGCTGATGTGATGCTCTATGGGTATGATTTGGTTCCGGGATTTGGAAGGTGGGATTATGAGTTTTTTTCAACTTCAACGGATGAACATCATTTGCTTTATGATATAGAAGACACTAAGAATCTGATGTATATGACATGTAGTTATCATACCAGGAACAGCGAGCGCTTTGACCAGTTTTATAACGGTGCATTCCGGCTTACCCAAGGCCGACATATCACGCCGGAGGATACGTTTAAATGTATTGTCTCGGAAAATTTTGCAGAAAGAAACAACTTAAAACTGGGAGATACGTTGAAAATTGATCTTCCTTCTTTGAATGTACGTGCAAAATATCCGATTGAATCGCTGGGAGTGGTAGAAGCAGAGATTGTAGGTCTGTTTGAATTGACTTATCAGCAGGCAGTTAGCCAATATACAATAGAAAGAGACATTTTGGAAAACTGGGTGATTACAGACAATGAGACCGGGCGTGCACTGGATGATATAATTGGACGAAACTATTATCTGGGTACAAGCCAGTTCTTTGTAGAAAATCCGGCAGAGCTTGACGAGGTCATGGAGCAGGTAAGACAGCTTGACTGGATAGACTGGAAATATTATGAACTCGTGAAGGATGATGCGCTGTACAGCAAGGCAGTAAAGCCTTTGCGGACGCTCAAAACAATCATGCAGGTTTGTCTCGTAGTTATAGTGATATCTGGCGTTTTGCTTCTGGTGTTGGTGATACTGCATTCGATGAAAAGGCGTAAGCGGGAGGCAGGTATTCTGATGTCTCTTGGAATTACGGGAAAAGAGATCAGAAAGCAGTTTTTGGGAGAGCATCTGGCACTTGGCCTTGCTGCATTTTTCTTTGCCCTTGCGGTAAGTTTGGCAGTCACACCAAAGATTGGAAACCAGATATATGGAGCAGTAAACAAGGGAGGAGAGCAGAAGGTTTATACAGAAAAAGAAATAGAGGCGGCGATTGCGCGCGGAGAAAACAGCAAGGTGGCGGAGATGTCAAGAAATCAGAGGACAGGAGTAGAGCCGCCGAAGGAGCTGACAACAAAGGTAGATATGAAGACTGCTTTACTTGTATTTGCTGCAATGCTTCTGATCGTTTATTATAGTGTTAACGAAGCGATAAAGAAAACGCTGAAGCTGGAACCGATCAGAGTACTGTCTATGATAGAATAGCATGGAGGGTAAAAGAACATGAGAGTGGCTATCGTAGACGAAGGGATTGACAGACGGGCGCTTTTGCACCCGCAAAGGGTTCAGAAAGTAATTTTTCCGGCTATGAAAACATGCAGGCCTGAAATACCGGCAGGCGGGCATGGAACAGACTGTGCGAGACTTCTGGAACAATGTGCGGACGGGTATGATATTCTCGATGTACGTATCGCAAAAAGCTGGGAGTCGCCGTTATCTGTCAGAGATTTGCGGAAAGCGCTGGAATGCTGTATACAAGAGGAGGCGGATTTGATCTGCCTGAGCCTTGGAACGGTGCGGCTTTCCGATGTAGAAATCTTAGATCCGGTCATGGCGCAGATACAGGAAAAAGAAATCACTGTCGTGGCGTCTCTGAGCAATGATGGAAAGATGACGCTTCCGGGCGCCTATCCGAATGTAATCTGCACGGCAATGGACTGGAATCATCTGCTGAAACCAGGGGAATGCAGAACCGTGTATCACGAGATTTTACAGAAAATATACGTGGCAAACACAGAAGTGGGCCCCAATAAAAAGGGCGTTTGGAAAGGAAACAGTTACGCAGTGCCTGTGGCAGCCGGAAATCTGCTCCGGTGGCTCAGGAAAAAGGAAAACGGACAGGCAGACGAATGGGCGCCTGAGACTGAGCTTTCTTTTGCGGACTTTGCAAGAAAGGGCTGGGGCAAACCTCTTGAAAGTCCGATGGTTGCTGTTGTGAACCGGGAAGCGGTTTTTGAAACAGAAAAGCTAGTCCGCATATTCGCAGAGAAATTCAGCCTTGAGGCCGCCGCTCTCGTGGAAGAGGATTTTGGAAAAGGATTTCGGATATTTGGGAGAAACCATTATAGCGGTTCCCGCGAAGACTTGCTGAACAAAATGGACTGCCATCTTGATGTTTCGCTGCTGCTTTCTGTCTATGAGAAGGAGAAAATGGAAAAAGAACACTTTTTTTACGATGCAGAAGTTTACTGCAGTAGGGAAAAAATAGATTTTTATGCAGAAGGAAGACTGGCCTGCACGCTGCGTGCATCTTCCGCAGTGGAAACGGATATCTGCAGGACATTGATCCGGATGCTGGGCGGAGAAGATTTATGAAGAGTGTAATAAATCAGATTTTACAGATCATGAAGAAACATACGGCAGCCCTTGTCATGATCGCGGGCGCCTGTCTTCTGTGTATGGCAGAAAGCTTTTTTCATCCGCTTATTTTGCAGAAGCTGACGGATGAAGGGCTGCTTCAAAGAGAATATGGACGGGTTGTGGGCTATGCGTGTTTGCTGATTATTTTGATTCTGGTAGTCCAGGGGCTGGAAGCGCTTCAGGACTGGCTGCTTTTAAGGGTACGCAATGATGTGCTCCATACGCTGCATGTCCAGGCGTTTCAAAAGGTGCTTCGCCTGAAAATAGGCCAGTTTACAAAACAAAACAGTACGGAGCTGATTCATCAGTTAAACACGGATATTGAAAGTGCGGGCGTACTTCTTGATAAAGGCGTTCTGTATCTGTTTACGTATTCGCTCCGTATCGTCAGCGGACTGATTGGGCTGTTTTTTATTAACTGGAAAATGGCGCTTTGTATTTTGGTATGCGTGCCTGTGAAATTTGTTTTTTTACATATTTTAAGTAAAAAGAAGGAGGAGCAGTTTCAAAACTATATTCAGGAGAATCAGAGCTTTCATGCATGGATGTCGGACCGGATCAGCGGGATACGTGAAATAAAGCTTCAGAACCGGTATCAGAAAGAGGAAAAACAGTTTTCATACCGGAAAGAAAAGCTTTTGCGCAGGCAGCAGAAAATAAATATGCTGGATATTTTTCATTCTTCTGCGGAGGCTGGAATACAGGGGATTATGACGGGAATTTATTATCTGTTGGGCGGATATTTTGTCTGTAACGGTTCTATGAGTATGGGAAGCGTACTGGCATTTATTTCTTACAGCGGAAATGTGACAGGGCCGATTTCGATGCTGATGAATATAAAAATGATTGTTGCGCAGATACGCCCTTCTTTTAAAAGACTGAACGAATTCTGGAATCTTGATACAGAGCAGATTTGGGGCAGTAAGCTGGATCAGGAATTTCGTACCCTGGAATTACAGCGGGTTTGTTTTGGATATGGAAAAAAGCCGGTGATCAGAAATGCGTCCATGCAGCTGCGCCGCGGACAGCGGGTTGCGGTTGTGGGAGACAATGGAAGCGGAAAAAGCACGCTGATTCAGCTTTTGCTTCGCTTTTACGAGCCTGACAGCGGCGAAGTTCTGGTAAATGGAAAAAACAGCAGAGCGATTAACCTTGAGGAGTACCGTGCTTTATTTTCTGTGGTGTCTCAGTTTCCTTATCTTTTTCAGGAGACGATCCGGGAGAATCTGGATTATGAGGGCAGATACACAGACGGGGAGCTGAAAGCCGTATTTCGCGAGACCGGAATGGAAGAGCTGCTGGCGCATGTTCCACAGGGGCTTGATACTGTGATTGGCGTGAGCGGGACAAACGTGTCCGGCGGAGAAAAACAGAAGCTTGCCTTTCTCCGGGCCATGCTTCATCCGGCGCCAGTGCTGATTTTTGATGAATGTACGTCAAATTTTGATCATGAATCGGAGGAATGGTTTTTCACAGAGGGGCTGAAACTGTTGGGAGACAAACTGGTAATTCTGATTACCCATCAATTGAAATACGTGGAAAACTGCGATAAAATATATGAAATAAGAAATGGAGAGATAGAAGAAAGAAAAGTGATAAAAAGAAAAAACGATAAAAGAAAAGAGCGATAAGAAAGAAAAGTGATAAAAAGAAAAAATGATAAAAGAAAAGAGCGATAAGAAAAAAAGCGATAAAAAGAAAAAATGATAAAAGAAAAGAGCGATAAGAAAAAAAGCGATAAAAAGAAAAAATGATAAAAGAAAACGCGTAAGAGAAAAAAGCGGTAAAAGAGAAAAGCGATACAAGGAAAAATGATAAAAGGAACGGGAGGCGGGAACATGCTGCAGATTGTTGATATGATGTATTCTTACACGGATTATAATACTGTTTTGGAGGACGTAAATCTTGATTTTGAACCGGGAAAGCTGTATGCGATTCTGGGAAAGTCGGGATGCGGAAAAACGACGATGCTTTCTTTGCTCGGAGGGCTCGATAGTCCCAGAAAAGGAAAAATCCTTTATAACGGGACAGATATCCGGGAATATGGCCTTGACCGGCACAGGCAGGACCATGCGGCCTTTATTTTCCAGGGGTATAATCTGATTGAATATATGACAGTTAAGGAAAATGTGGCGCTCACCGCAAAGCTTCCGGTGGAGGAAGCTTTGGAAAAGGTAGGACTTTCAAAAGAACTGTGGGACAGAAATGTTTTAAAGCTTTCCGGCGGACAGCAGCAGAGAGTGGCTATTGCGAGGGGAATTGCCAGCAATAAGCCCATTCTTCTGGCTGATGAACCGACGGGAAACCTTGACGAGGATACGGCAAAGGACATTCTTGCGCTTTTGAAAAAAAGCGCCCATGAGGAGGGGCGGTGTGTGATTATGGTAACGCATTCCTCTGCCCTTGCGCAGGAGGCGGATGTGCTCTGCGAGTTTCAGGACAAACATTTTATGGCAAAGGAAGCGGCTGATGAAAACAGGTCATAAGATTCATAAAACAGATCATAAAAAAGAGCATAAAAAAGGGGTTCTGGGGCATGCAATCCTGTACTTGAAAAGAAAAAAATCCAGAACCGCTGTTCTTACTGCAATTTTCTTTCTTCTTTTGGTGCTTGTGCTTTCGGGGATTACGCTGACAGCAGCAGTACAGGATTCGCTTGCAGAGCTGCGCAGGCAGTTTTTTGCCTGTCTGACTGTGGAGTGTACGTTTGACGAGGAGAACGTTGTGACGCCGGAGCTTGCAGGGAGTGTCGTGCAGGCAGTGGAGCCTGAGAAATGGACCGGAATCAATACGTTTTACCTCTCTATGAAGGAGCTCTCTTTAAGCCCCGGGAAGTTTACAGCAGAAGGAACGGAAGCTGCCCATACGGCAAGAATGGTTGCGTGCACAGAAAGCGCCCTTGCCAGGGAGTTTACGGATGGAAAGCTGGAACTGGCGAAGGGCCGTGCGATAGAAAGCGGAGATACGGAAAAAGCGGTGATCTCTGAATATCTGGCAGAGGCGAACGGCCTGAAGATAGGAGATATCATAACCGGAACCGTGACGGATGAAATCGTCATGAGGGCGCGCGCGGGTGTGGGAAATACATATCGCTTTGAGATCGTGGGAATTTTTACCGTTGCGCCTGAGGCAGATAATGCTTCCCCGCAAAGGGCGGAGCCGGAGATTCTTTCCAACTACATCTATGTGGATGAAGCAAGCGGAATGCAGGTGGCAGAGGAGGTCTGGCAGACTGAGCGGCAGTATACGAACGGAATTATTTTGAAGCTGGAGGATCCGGCGCTTCTGGATGCCAGCCTTGAGAGAGTAATATCCATTCCGGGGTATCACTGGGACAGTTACTTCATCAACACGAACAGCGCGGATTATGACCGCAGCGCAGCGCCGCTTACGCAGATGGAACGTATTCTTTTCGCTATGTTGATTGGGGTTCTTCTTCTTGGACTTATCATTCTGGTCATTGTCCTGACCATGTGGAATCAGGAACGTACGGGAGAAATCGGAATCCTTCTTTCACTGGGCTTTTCAAAGAGACAGATTGTGGGCAGACTGATGGTGGAAAATCTTCTTGTTTATTTATGCAGTTTGATTCTCTGCGTTCCGTTTGTGTACGGAGGAGTCCGCATCCTTGCAGAGGTGCTGGAACTTCCGGGTGCAGGCTTACGGGCAGGAAGTGTCATTACAGCAGGAGCGGGGGGCATGATTTTCTGCGTGATTGTGACAGTTTTATCGTGTGTGAGGATTATGCGGGTGAATCCAAGAGAGATTCTGACAATGATAAACTAACCACTTGACATATGTGAATCGATGTAAAATAATTAACTTGAAAGTAATTTACTTTCAAGTTAATTATTTTGGGGTGATGAAATGCGTGAAGTTTTTATAGGAAGAGAAAAAGAACTTGCTGATTTAAATGAATTATATGCACAGAATAAATTTCAGCTATTTGTTCTGTATGGCCGCAGACGAGTCGGAAAAACGACCTTGCTGAATGAATTCTGTAAAGATAAAAACAGTATTTTTTATTCCGCAGAGCAGAGCAACGAGAAGCTGAATTTGGAAAAGTTTTCTGCATTGGTTTTTCATTTTTATAACGAAACAAATATAGAACCTTTTTCCTCCTGGACAAATGCTTTGTCGTATATTGAGGAACGTCAGAAGGGTAAAAAACTTGTCCTGGTTATTGATGAGTTTCCTTATCTTGTTAAAAAGAACAAGGCGTTGCTCTCGGAGTTTCAACATTTAATTGACCATAAGCTGAAAAACGGAAATCTGTTTGTGGTTCTGTGCGGCAGCTATATGGGATTTATGGAAAGGGAAGTGCTTGGAGCCAAGAGTCCCTTATTTGGGAGAAGGACAGGGCAGCTTCATATGAAACCGTTTGATTATCAGACAAGTATAAAACTCCTTGATGGATTTTCTGATGAAGACAAGTTAAAGTTTTATGGCGCATTTGGTGGAACCCCGTTATATTTACAGCAAATTCAATCAGACGAAAACTTTGAAGAAAATATAAACAGAGCATTTTTGAAGGTTACATCGTATCTTTATGAAGAACCGTTGCTGCTTTTGCGCCAGGAGGTGCAGGAGCCAGGCGTATACAGTGCGATTATTGAGGCGATCGCGGGGGGATATACAAAGGCGAATGAGATATCTACGAAGATCGGTGAAGATTCTGCCAAATGCCTGAAATATATCAGAACGCTTTGTGAAGTGGGGATACTCTACAGGGAAACACCTTTTGGGGAAAAGGAATTCAGCAGAAAAACAATCTACGGTATATCGGACTTTATGTTTCGTTTCTGGTATCGATATGTTTTTACAAACAGAACCTTGATTGAAACCGGAGCCAGGAAGGCTGTATGGTCGAGAAAGATTCAACCTGATTATCATAATTATATGGGACTTGCTTTTGAAAAGATATGTATGGATTATTTATGTACCCAGAATGCAAAAGGTGAATTACCGATACTGTTTACCGCTATCGGCAGATGGTGGGGAACAAATCCTGCAACCAGAAACCAGGTTGGGATAGATTTGATCGCGAACGATGGCAGGGATTATTTAATCGGTGAGTGCAAGTGGCGTAATGAGAAACTGGATTTGGCAGTCCTTCAGGACTTAAAGGCAAAGGCAGACGTATTTAGCAGAAACCGTGAACGCACCTGGTTTGTGCTTTTTTCAAAATCCGGATTCACAGAAGCTGTTATTCATGAGGCGGAAAATAATGATCATATTCTCCTTGTTGGCTTGGAACAGCTGATGGATGTTTGAAGAAAAGCGTCGGCATTCTTCAGATATTAAAAAGTGAACAGAATAATCAGAAAAATATAAAATCAGGCAGGGGATTTCCCCTGCCTGATCTGGCGTTTGATTCATGATAATGGAAAATAGAAAGTCTGTGAATCATGCTCTCTAGTATTATTTATCCGCCTTCTGTGTCTTTGCCTCAGCAAGCTTCATGGCCCGAACCTTCAGCGGAAGGCCGAACAGTGTGATGAATCCGCTTGCGTCGTGGTGGTCGTAGAGATCTCCGGTTGTGAAAGAAGCGAGGGACTCATTGTACAGGCTGTACGGAGAAGTTGTTCCTGCCTTGATGATATTGCCTTTGTACAGCTTGAATTTTACTTCTCCGGTCACGTACTGCTGCGTGGATTCCACGAAGGCCTGAATGGCCTCGCGCAGAGGGGTGAACCATTTTCCTTCGTATACGACCTGGGCGAACTGGCTGCCCAGTTTTTTCTTTGTCTCAAGTGTTTCGCGGTCAAGGATCAGCTCCTCGAGCTGGTCGTGTGCTTCCATGAGGATGGTTCCGCCGGGAGTTTCATAAACGCCGCGGGATTTCATGCCTACTACGCGGTTTTCAACGATGTCAACAATGCCGATGCCGTGTTTTCCGCCGAGCACATTCAGCTCAGAGATGATTTCAGAAACCTTCATCTCTTTGCCGTTTAACGTCTTTGGCACGCCTGCTTCGAAAGTCATTGTGATGTATTCACCCTGATCGGGAGCTTTTTCCGGGGTGACGCTGAGCACGAGCATGTGATCATAGTTCGGTTCATTCGCCGGATCCTCAAGCTCAAGGCCCTCGTGGCTGATGTGCCACAGGTTGCGGTCACGGCTGTAGCTCTGGCTGGCGTCGAACGGGAGGTTGATGCCGTGCTGTTTACAGAATTCAATTTCATCTTCACGGGACTGCATGGTCCAGACATCCGTCATACGCCATGGAGCGATGATTTTGAGATCCGGGGCCAGGGCCTTGATGCCAAGTTCAAAACGAATCTGGTCGTTTCCTTTTCCGGTTGCACCGTGGCAGATGGTGGTAGCGCCCTCCTTGCGGGCGATTTCTACGAGACGCTTTGCGATAACGGGGCGGGCCATGGAGGTGCCGAGCAGATATTTGTGCTCATAAACAGCACCGGCTTTTACGCATGGCATGATAAAGTCATCGCAGAATTCGTCTACAATATCTTCAATATATAATTTCGAAGCGCCGGAAAGCTTTGCGCGTTCGTCCAGCCCCTCGAGCTCATTACCCTGCCCGCAGTTGATGCAGCAGCAGATTACTTCATAATCAAAGGTTTCCTTCAGCCACGGAATCAGCGCTGTTGTGTCGAGACCACCGGAATAAGCCAGAATCACTTTCTCTTTCATAAATTAAATCCTCCTCGGTACCAAATGATTTTTATAAAATCAGGTTTTTCGTGTTCCTTTTATTTGTTTTCCCAGACAATGCTGCTTTGTTTGGCTGTATGGCAGCATCCCTGGGGATTCGACCCGTCTGCAAGTATAACGCAAACATCATAAATATGCAATAGAGAAAATTCGTTTTGTATAATATGCAGAAAGGACTTGAATATTATTCATAAATAATGTATAATTATGCGAAGTAAAAGTTCTTTACAACTTTTTTTTGTTGGTATATGATAGGGAAAGTCAAAAAAGATTTGAGGGAGGACTTCGGAAATGATCAAAGCAGGGATTATCGGAGCAACGGGTTATGCCGGTGCAGAGCTGGTGCGGCTGCTCCTTGGACATAAAGAAGCGGAAATTGTGTGGTATGGTTCACGCAGCTATGTAGACCAGAGCTATGCATCCATTTATCAGAATATGTTTCAGCTTGTGGACGCAACGTGTATGGATGACAATATGGAAGAGCTTGCCGCGCAGGCGGATGTGATTTTTACGGCAACGCCGCAGGGGTTGTGCGCTTCTTTGATAAATGAAAAAATTCTTTCCGGCACAAAGGTGATTGACTTAAGTGCAGATTTCAGGCTGAAGGATGTGTCAGTCTATGAGGAATGGTATAAAATCAAGCATCAGGCGCCGCAGTATCTGGAAGAAGCAGTCTACGGCCTGTGCGAGATTAACCGGGAAAAAATAAAAACAGCGCGTCTGGTGGCAAACCCTGGCTGTTATCCGACGTGCAGTACGTTATCCATTTATCCGCTGGCAAAAGAGGGGCTGATTGATCTGTCAACGCTGATTATTGACGCCAAGTCAGGTACGTCGGGCGCAGGGCGCGGAGCAAAGACAGATAATCTTTACTGTGAAGTAAATGAAAATATCAAAGCGTATGGTGTGGCCGGCCACCGTCACACACCGGAGATCGAAGAGCAGCTCGGGTATGCGTCAGGTGAAAAAGTGACGTTAAACTTCACGCCGCATCTGGTGCCGATGAACCGCGGGATTTTGATTACAGCGTATGCATCTCTGAAAAAGGATGTGGCGTACAGTGATGTGAAAGCCGTTTATGACAAATATTATGAGAAGGAACGGTTTGTCCGTGTTTTGCCGGAGAATGTCTGCCCGCAGACAAGATGGGTGGAAGGCAGCAATTATGTGGATGTTAATTTTAAAATTGACCCGCGGACAAACCGTATAATTATGATGGGGGCAATGGACAACCTTGTCAAAGGAGCGGCAGGCCAGGCTGTGCAGAACATGAATCTGCTGTTTGGCCTGGATGAAGCTGAGGGACTGTATCATGCGCCGATGTTCCCATAAACATGGAAAAGTGATTCTGGGATCCAATTATAAAAGGAAATACAGGTAAAAATCGGATTACGGTTACAAGAATTGCAAAGACAGGTGAAAATCTGATTATAATTACAGGGTTTACAAAGCAGTTTCTGTAAAATTTTGAAGAGAGAGCAGGAGGAGAATGCACAAATGGCTCAGGTTATAAAAATAAGCGGCGGAGTTACTGCGGCACAGGGATTTCAGGCAATCGGAATTGCAGCGGGAATCAAAAAGAAACGCAAGGATATGGCGATGATATACAGCGCAGCGCAGTGCGCGGTTGCCGGCACCTTTACCACAAATCTTGTAAAAGCAGCTCCGGTGAAATGGGATCAGCAGATTGTGTACGGAAATAAAACGGCGCATGCGGTTGTTGTGAACAGCGGAGTGGCCAATGCATGTACCGGCGAAGAGGGGATGCGCTACTGCCGTGAGACGGCACAGAAAGCAGCTTCTTTGTTTGGAATAGAAGAAGACCAGGTACTGGTTGCCTCAACCGGCGTGATCGGAAAGCAGATACCGATTGATAAGATCAAAACGGGCATTGAGACGATGCAGCCGCTGCTCGAGAACAGTGAGGCAGCGGGGACGCTCGCGGCAGAGGCGATTATGACGACAGATACCGTGAAAAAAGAAATCGCGGTTTGTGTGGAGATTGCAGGAAAGACAGTGACAGTGGGAGGCATGTGCAAGGGCTCCGGCATGATTCATCCGAATATGTGTACGATGCTGAGCTTTGTGACAACAGATGCAGCCATTTCACAGGAACTTTTGCAGAAAGCCTTAAGCGCAGACATCCGGGATACCTACAATATGGTTTCTGTGGATGGCGACACCTCCACAAATGATACGTGCCTGCTTCTGGCAAACGGCCTGGCGGGGAATCCTGAGATTGTCTCAGAGGGAGAAGATTATCAGAAGTTCTGTGAGGCGCTGAATACAGTGAATACGTATCTGGCAAAACAGATGGCGGCAGACGGAGAAGGAGCGACAGCCCTTTTTGAAGTGCAGGTTACAGGCGCAGAGAGTAAAGAGCAGGCAGTGATTCTCAGTAAATCGATTGTGACTTCGAGCCTGACGAAAGCGGCAATTTTCGGCCATGATGCAAACTGGGGACGTATTCTGTGTGCGATGGGCTATTCCGGCGCGCAGTTTGATCCGGAAAAGGTAGACCTGTATTTTCAGAGCGCAGCTGGCAGGATAAAAATTATCGAGAATGGTGTGGCGACGGATTACAGCGAAGAGGAAGCGACGAAAATTCTTTCAGAGAAGGAAGTGACGGCTGTTGCGGATATCAAAATGGGGGATGCGCATGCGACGGCCTGGGGCTGTGATCTGACGTACGATTATGTAAAGATTAATGCGGACTACCGGTCCTGAAAGGCAGGGAATAAATATGGAATCAACGATGGAGTTGTGGGTGGAAAAGGCGAATGTCCTCATTGAGGCACTGCCTTATATCCGCCGTTTTCATGGGAAAACAATTGTGGTAAAATATGGCGGAAGCGCGATGATAGACCAAGAGCTGAAGCAGAGCGTGATACGTGACGTTGCACTTCTGAAACTGATCGGTTTCAGGCCGATCGTTGTACACGGAGGCGGAAAAGAGATTACCCGCTGGATTAACAAGATTGGATTGGAGACAAATTTCATCAACGGGCTTCGCGTCACGGACAGGCCGACCATGGAAGTGGTGGAGATGGTATTAAATAAGATCAATAAGGATCTGGTGTCCATGATGCAGAATGTAGGACTCAAGGCAGTCGGCATCAGCGGAAAGGACGGCGGAATTCTGCGGGTGGACAGAAAAATGGCGGGCGATAAGGATATTGGTTTTGTAGGCGAGGTAAAAGCAGTAAATACGGGACTGCTTGATACGCTTCTTGACAATGATTTTGTCCCGGTGATCTGTCCCGTAGGTTTTGACAGCAGTTTTAATTCCTACAATGTCAATGCAGACGATGCGGCCTGTGCGATTGCGACAGCGGTAAAGGCTGCAAAGCTGGCGTTCCTGACAGATATCGAAGGCGTTTACCGCGATCCGCTTGACCGGACATCTCTGATCAGCCAACTGACGATACCGGAAGCCAAAGAATTTTTAAAGAGCGGAAATGTCGGCGGCGGAATGCTTCCGAAGCTGCAGAATTGTATTGCCGCGATTGAAGCAGGAGTTTCCAGGGTACATATTCTGGACGGAAGGATTGCACACTGTCTCCTTCTGGAGTTTTTTACAAATAAAGGAATCGGCACTGCCATTATTGGCGATACGGAAATGGAGAATTTAAATTATGAAAAGTAAAGAATACATGGAACGGACAGAGCAAAGCGTGCTTCACACGTATAATCGCTTCCCGGTTGTCTTTGAAAAAGGCGAAGGGGTATACCTTGAGGATGTTGAGGGAAAGAAGTATCTGGATTTCGGCGCCGGAATTGCGGTGTTTGCGCTTGGATACGGGAATAAAGCGTATGAGGAAGCTTTAAATGAACAGATTGCAAAAGTCATCCATACCTCGAATCTGTTTTATCACCCGCCGCTTATGGATGCAGCGGAAAAGGTGGTAAAAGTAAGCGGGTT
>CAOJHI010000053.1 GCA_948436005.1 uncultured Lachnospiraceae bacterium | reverse complement strand
TTACATAGTGGAATTTAATCTTACAAAGTAGAATTTACTTTTTCAACTCACCAAATTCTTAAATTAATTGATCTTTCACACCTGTCCTCTTTTTCCTGAACTCCCGCGGTGTCATCCCTGTCATCTTGCGGAACAATGCTGTGAAATAAGACGAGGTTTCAAAACCCAGATTCTGCGCAATCATACTGATCGGCAGGTCGGTCTGTAAAAGCATTTTCTGTGAAAAATATATTTTTTCGGAATTAATATAACTGTTCAGCGACTGCCCTGTCATCTTTTTAAAATAAGAGGACAGGTATTCCGGTGAAAACCCAACGTATTTTGCTAACATGCTCCGATTGATTTCCTCCGAAATATGCTCTGAAATATAGTAGCGAATCTTCTCAATCTGGCCTGGCTGACGTGCTTCTGATGTCTCTTCCTGCTCCTCCCTGCGGCGCATAAGCTCTACCATCGCGCGCCGGATCATGTCTTCCAGGACAGAATACTCGCTTGTTTTCAGCAGATAGGAGAATACTCCAAGGGAAATTGCCCGCTGCGCATAAGAAAAGTCCGGAAAGCTGCTAAGAATAATTGTCATACAACGGTACGATTCCTCCCTGCACCAATCAAGCAGATGCAGGCCTGATTTCCCCGGCATTTCGATGTCAGTAATCAAAAGATCAATCGTTCTGGTACGCAGAATTTCCATCGCCTCCGCCGCGCCCATTGCCGTATAGACTTCCTCGGCCAAAAGCGCCTTCCAGTGAATTTCTCTGCAAAGTGAATTCAGATATGGAACATCATCATCAACAATCAACACGTTCATTTCTTTTCCCCGCTTCTTTCCTTCTGTTCTGTTCTCCATGCCTGGTACTGTCTGGATAATTCCAGACACACCTGCGTTTCTCCCGCCTCCTGCATCTTTTCCAGCATTTCTGGAAGATAAATATCCGGATCAAGCTGCCCGCTTTCCAATCCGTAAGTGTACTCGGATGCAATTTTATTTATCGCTGCATTTTCCGCCTTTACCTCTGTATCATCAAAAGCAAAAAAAAGATTCGGGGCTTCCATAGCAGACCGGTTATAACGGTCCAGCATATCCCACAGCCGTGCATCGTCCCCATACCGCACATCTGTCATATATTGGTTGGGCAGTATCCATGAAGCATCGTTAAAAAATCCTTCTCTGCCCGCAGGCGCGATCGTATCATCTTCACATTTTTTATAATGTACTCCTTCAATTCCATTCGCAAGCAGATTAATCAGATCCCGATCCGTGTAAAGGAGATTCAGCAGCTGCATCGCTTTCTCCGGGTAAGCACATTCTTTTGAAATACCCCAACAGCCTCTTTCCAGAGAAGCATTTGTAATCATTGGTTTTGTCAGCTCCTTTACAACCATACTCCTGCCGCAGTGATTGCTCACCTCTGTTTCTATCCCCGGTTTATAAGCACACACATAGGAAAATAGGATGCCTGACCGCACCAGATCAGCTGCCTGTATCTCCTGTAAAGCCGAATATTCATACAAATACCCTTGTTCATACCACTTTCGAAACAGCTGTACCAGATCCCGGTAGTCCTGTGTCCCATACCAGTTTACTACTTCCCCGTCATCTCCTGACACACAAAATACCGTGTTGTCAAATCCATTCCATGTATATCGGTACAAAAGTCCTCTTTTGGTACTGTAGCTGCAGATCATTTTCATTCTCTCCTCCAAAGGCGCGAGCCATGCAAAAAGCTGATCAAAATCTGCATAAGTTTGAAGAGAATCCAGAGAAATGTTATACTTTTCTAGAATATCCTTCCGCATCGCAATTCCCTGGCCGCTCACATAATCCCCGAGTGAGGGAATCGATCTCAGTTCGTTTCCCTCCAGCAAATCCTGGCCGTTTTTTCTGAATAACTCCAGAATATCTGCTCCATATTCGACTACCAGCTCTGTAATCTCCGCAAATTCATAACCATTCATTGAGGCATGCAGCAGATCAAAAACAGCCCCCTCTCTTTCCAGTAGCAGCATTTCCTTGTTCCGCCTCGTATCCTTTCCGGTCAGGCGCAGTACAGGTACAAAGCGTACATGGGCTCCGATTTTGTCATAAACGATCTCATCTGCCAATTCCGTAATTTCTGTCAGTTCCTCCGGGATTCGATTTTCAAAAAACAGGGGCGCTGTCAACAGTATTTCCTCTGGACTTTCCTGACCATAACCCTTCCTGCTGACCAGGCTCAGTATAACAACCGCCATTAAAATGATCTTTCCTCTTTTCATATCCCCCTCCATACGTAATCACAGTCCGTTTTCGTTTTATATACATCTTTTCTGCTAGGAAACAGGAAAAAACACCTCTGTTTTTGCTCCGCCTTCTTCCATATTCTGCACCCGAACTCCTGCATCAGCTCCATAAAACAGTGTTAAACGCCTGCGAATGTTGCGAATCCCTATCCCATGTCCCCAATCCTGTACAGCCGTTATTTCATCATCAAGCAAATACCTGAGAGCCTCTTCGGAGAACCCTGCTCCATTGTCTGCAACGGAAATGCACAGATAATGTTTTCCAGCATCCTGCTCCTCCCTGGCCTCAATCCGTATCCTGATATTTTCCACGCTGTCCCCACTGTGTTTCATTGCATTTTCCACCAGTATCTGAATCAGAAGAACCGGTATCTCATAGTCCAGCAATGCTTCTGCGCAACGAATTTCCAGGACATAGCTGCCATTATGCTGTACATTTTGCAACTGGATATAATTACGGATAAACGTCAGCTCTTCATCCAGCAAAACAGTTTGACTGCTATACAGTACGTATCGGCAGTGACAGATCAGCAACCGGATCATCTCATCCGCCATCTCCGATTTTCCCTCTCTTGTCAGGCACCGTATATTATTCAGCACATTTACAAAAAAATGGGGTCTTATCTGAAGCTGATACAGTTCTACCTGTGTCTTCTGGTTTATAATCTCCTTTTCATAAATGTCAATCTTCAGATTGCGAATATCATTTGCCATGTCAATTAATGCACGGTACACCTGCTGGAACTCCGCAGTTTCCTCCTTATCCCGCTGCAGTTCCTTTTCTCCTCCGCTTCCAAGGCGGTCAATATTCTTCGTCAGATATCTGAGCGGACGGAAAAGATCCCTGCGCAGAAAAATCAGATAAATCAAAAAGAGGCAAAATGCTGCTGCCATAATAATAAACATCAGCCATTTCGTCTGCTTCAAAGTCTGATACACAACATCTCCGTTCCATAGAACAGTCACAAAAAACGGTGCCTCCGAAAGTTGTCTGCTTGTCTCAATCCCTCTTTTTTGTTTTCCGCTGGTTCCCTCCGCCAACATTGGTCTTCCTTCCATATCTGCAAAAAACACAGATTCAACCCCCGGAAAAACAGTATTCCGTATGTTTTCAAATAAATGGTCTTCCGATATCCAGCACCCGAACAGATTCCCTCCAATCGGAATTCCCAGATAAAAATAAAATGTCTCTCCTACCTGCAGAGCCTGAAAGATGTCCCCGGTCTGAACCGCCTCCCCGGAAACCTGACAGACTGCTTCATACAAAGCATCTGCTACCTTCCTGTTTTCTGCATAAGAGCTGTTATAATTCTGTACAAAAACAATAGTTTCCTCTCCCAGCCAAAACAACGCATCAATTTTCTCCTGCATTGTCAGTAAATCAGTGAGATGCTCCCCTGCATTTTCTATCTGCTCCAGCGCTGCCATACCGCTGCCCGGCTCGATCTCCAAAATTCCGGAAGAACTTGTTTCACTGTACAAAATCCTCTTCGCAGAAGAAAAGATTCTGTCTATATCTACCGCAAATGGCTTCAGCGATTCCTCATAATTTACAATCATCTGATTCTGGAAGGCTTTGAAAATCCAGTTCATTCCAATACTGAGGATCAGCAAAATCGGACAGAGAAATACAAATATCCAAAATATCATCTTGCTGCGCAAAGAACGTGGCGATCTGTCTTTCTTTTTCCATTCCATTAATGCCTATCCTCCTTCTATTTTCAAAATCCATAAAAAGAGCGGCCGATTCAGCCACTCTCTTTACGTAAGAGATAAAAATCTTCGTGCTGTTTTGCAGCTTCTATTCTGCTGCTATCGCCTGTTCCCACAACCCTGAAAGCAGGTCTTTAAACGCATCGTTGATCACGCCAGACGGATATTTGACCGCTTTGCTCCAACGGTAACTGTTGTTGGAAATTGCCACATCGTCCGGATAATAGCTGCGATAGCTGTCTTCCTCCGCATGTGTCCAGCAATGATTCACGACCAGCGTATTCTCGGTCGGTGCATCCCCACATACGGTTTCGTCACGTACTGCAACGCCAATTGCATTATAAAGCTCATGCGGAACACCGGCAAAAGTGATATCTCCAAGCCTCATAACGGTCATAAACAACTGAACCATCGGATACTCTGTCGGCTCAAGAATCTCTCCGGTCTTCTTATCTTTTCCATAGTACAGCTCATCAATAGGAGCTACCTCGCTTCTGCCCCACGCAAAACTAATCGGTGTGTCTGACACAAAGTCATTTTCTTTTTCGATCTGCGCAATTGCTCTTTGTACATCTTCAAACTGAATAGCTGCATAATAAGTGGCTGTCTCAATCATACCACCATTAACCGGAATCTCCAATACAGAATCCGTATAAGGGCTTTCAAAGTTAAAGGTATTGCGCAAAACCGGGTTCTGATCGCCTGCCGCTCCGCTCATCCACAACGCAACTGCACCCGGATATTTCTTCTCCACGTACTGTGAAACGAGACCTGCAATATCCGGATGAATCGCCGCATTTGCTGATGTCAGTCCGTCTTTGTTTTCCGCCGCATCCAGAGCGTCTATGCTTCGATAATTTTTTTCATACGGTTCACAGTACGCAACATTTTTCTCCAGTTTTGTACTCAGAACTGTGTTTTTGATCTGCTCCGTATCATAAATGCCTTCCTCAATGTCACTTTCTTCTGCAATTCTTACTCCATGCGCCTCATTATAGTCCGGATTAAAATAGTCATTCGCATAAAGCAGTGTATTATGCATTGCGTAATGTACGATAAACGCGATCGGCTCCTTGTCACCTGTGCGCTCTCTGAATTCTACTACGGAAAGTGTTTTGTCAGAAAATCCTTCTCCATTATAGCCTTCCAGGGTTCCAGGAATCAGGTCGCCGAGTGGATCATACGGATTCTGCACCAGGTTATTGCTGTACTTTGTATCACGGTTTACATTAATATAGCTGTTTGTGGTACCCAGGGATACCTCCGCCGGCACCATGGACGCTATTGCCGTTTCTGCAGCTGCAACCATCTGCTTCTTTACCATTGCGCCCCATTTAGCCTTATTTTTCGCTGCAAGATCTGCCAGCGTATTTGCCGGGTCATCCGTCCGGATCTCGATATCCAGCCCGTCCGCCCAATCAGCCGTTGTAATCTCCGGAGCTGAATGCATATGTGTTGTGGACCAAAAAACCTGAGCCTCCGGTACACCTGTTTCACTGCTCAACGTTTCAATAAATTCCGCCGGATAAGGCCCTTTTCCTGTCTCAAAGCTTAAGATCAGAGAAGTATTCTCCGGTGAAGCATTCTCGCCCGCATTGCTCACAGCAATGACGCGTACATAAATGTCCTCCACTGCACCGATGAACGCAAAACCTCTGTTACCGCTTCCCCAAGTGGTCGGATACATGTCTGACGTAGGCGTAATCACCTCCATGCCCACTCCTACCATCAGTCCATCTGACCCGTCTTTCGGCGTCTGCTCCTGTGCAGATACCGTTCCCACCATCACGCTGGTCAATAGCATACTGGCGCTTATTACTGCCGAGAATAACTGCCTGCCGCGTTGAATAACTGTTCTCTTCATAAAAATACCTCCTTTTTGTTCGCTTTTTGATATAAAAAGTTTACACAAAATAGAAGATAAGAACTATCAAGATAATTTGCAAAATTATTAAAATAATAATCTGTTTCAATCGGGTAGGGAAGATTTTCCCCTACTCGCCGCGCGGGGCACATGTTGCGAAGCAACTGATTTCCTTATGCACCCCTGCGTATAAAAAAAGAGGATGTCAGCAATCTCGCAACACCCTCTTTGTCTGATTTGAAATTCTCACGGCATTTTACCGTTTTTATTTATCTCTCCAGATAATTCTGCCCTTTGTCAGATCATACGGAGAAAGCTCAATCGTAACCTTATCCCCCGGAAGGATACGGATAAAATTCATGCGGAGCTTTCCGCTGATATGTGCCAGTACCACATGCTTGTTTTCAAGCTCAACCCGAAACATGGCGTTCGGCAGTTTTTCCAGTACGGTACCTTCTACTTCAATGACATCTGCTTTTGACATATAGACCTCCTGTCATACACTATACATTTCCTTTTTGTTTCCGCGGGGATCAAATATCCTGTGATTCGCAGCCTGATCTTTCACTTCCCTGCAGATTCTGATAATCCTTAAGGATTCGCCTCACATGGGCATCCATTGTGATGGATTGCAGCTGCACCCGAATCTCCTCCGGCAGGTGTCTGATTACCTGTACATGCTTCTGTTTCTTTTTTTTAGGCTTTTCAAGAAGCCTCCGCTTTCCGTCTGACAGCCAGAAATATGTGCCGTCATCCTCCAGCACCACATACAGGATACCCTTATCATGCCCGGCTCTCGAAACAGCCAGCATCTCTGATCTCCATTCCCTCACGTTCTTCCTCCGTGCCGCATCCTGGCGGCAAATTTAACCGTTTTGTCGCTGCACACTGTTTCTCAGAACGGAAACTTACGCCCTTCCGGACTATTCTCACTTAAGGTAAGAATCTCCGGTTCACCGTCTGTGATCAGGATTGTATTCTCGTAATGCGCTGATAAACTTCCATCCTCTGTCACAACGGTCCAGTCATCATCGAGCCACTCCACATCTGCCCGCCCGGCATTGATCATCGGCTCAATTGCAAGCGTCATTCCCGGTACAAGACGAATACCACGGCTTTTCTGGCGAAAATTCGGAATCTGAGGATCCTCGTGAAGCGCATGACCAATGCCATGACCAACCAGGTCTCTCACAACACCATATCCAAAAGACTCTGCATAATCCCCGATTGCTGCTGAAATCTCATGCAGCCTGTTTCCGGCCTTTGCAAATTCGAGTCCTCTGAAAAAGGATTCCCTTGTCACATCAATCAACTTCTGTGCCTCCGGGGAAATCTTTCCGACTCCGTAAGTCCGGGCAGCATCTGAATGCATGCCTTTATAAATAAGGCCTGCATCAATACTCACTATATCGCCCTCCTGCAGAAGCTTCTCTTTGTAAGGGATTCCATGGACTACTTCATCGTTTACGGAAATACAAAACGATGCCGGATAACCATTATAATTGAGAAAATTCGGTTCACATCCAAAACTGCGGATCACACGCTCTCCCAATTTATCCAATTCATGCGTTGAAATACCCGGACGAATTGCATCTGCAAGTTCTTTATGGACAATCTCAAGAAGCCTTCCGGCCTCCCGCATCAGGTCAATTTCTTTTGCAGATTTCACTGTCACTGCCATGATTTACGCCTCCAGAATTTTTGTGATTGCTGTAAATACATCATTCATATCCTGTGTACCGTCCACAGCCTTCAAAATACCCTGTGTTGTATAGTAATCAATGAGAGGCTGTGTCTGATCATGATATACGGTCAGTCTCTTCTGAACGGTTTCCGGCTTATCGTCGTCACGAAGAACCAAAACTTCACCGCAAACCTCACACACATCGCCTTTTCCGGACGGATTGTGTACGATATGATACGTTGCTCCGCAGCCCGTGCAGGCTCTTCTTCCTGACATTCTGTTCACGATATTTTCATCCGGAACATCCACATCAATTGCATAATCCATCTTTTCTCCGCGTTTCGCAAGCGCTGCATCCAATGCCTCCGCCTGTGGAATTGTTCTCGGAAAACCATCCAGAATATAACCTTTTTTGCAATCTTCCTGGCTCAGACGATCAATCACGAGATCTACCGTCAGCTCATCCGGGACAAGGAGCCCCTGGTCCATATATTCTTTTGCCTTCCTTCCAAGCTCTGTACCATTCTTGATATTTGCGCGGAAAATATCGCCCGTTGAAATATGCGGCACTTCGTACTTTGCCGCAATCATTTTTGCCTGTGTACCTTTCCCTGCGCCTGGTGCTCCCAGCATGACTATCTTCATAATTGTAATACCACCTTTTCCTAATCAGATACAATGCAGCTGCGCAAATGTATCTATATAACATTTTAGTGCACCCCCTCCGCCTGCATCACCGCTGCCACAGGTGGCACACCGCAATACAACCGGAAGAAGTACACCGAATCTTTTGCATTTCCCTGTTGCCGTAACCGTTTACTCTGACAAGAAGCCTTTGTAGTTACGTACTAACATCTGGGATTCAATCTGTTTTAAAGTCTCCAGGATAACTCCTACGATGATGATGATGGAGGTTCCACCAAAGGAAACCTGCGCACCGAATACTCCGTTAAAGAATACCGGAACCAGAACTACAATGATGAGTCCAGCAGCACCGAGGAAAACAAGATATCCAAGAATTTTGTTCAAGTAATCTGTCGTTGGCTTGCCCGGCCGGATACCCGGGATAAATCCGCCCTGTTTTTTCATATTGTCCGCAACTTCAATCGGATTAAAGGTAATTGAAGTATAGAAATAAGCGAAAAATACAATCAAAACAATATACAGAATCAAACCAATCGAATACACTGGCTTGTTGAAATTAAACCAGTTGCCCTGACTGAGCATGCCGATGATTGTTGCTGCAATTCCGGTCGGATTTGCACCGGAGAAGGAGATAACAATCTGCGGTATTGACATCAGTGAGGAAGCAAAGATAACCGGGATAACGCCTGCGGTATTAACCTTCAGCGGAATAAATGTAGACTGTCCGCCCACCATCTTTCTTCCCTGCATCTTTTTTGCGTACTGCACAGGAATCTTCCGGATCGCATCGTTCAGAACAATAACCAGAACAATTGTAACCAGAATAACAGCCACGATAATCAGTGCTGCCAGTGCTCCGTGAGCAATGGATTTGCCTTTCACAAACATTTCAAACAGTCCGGTCATATCAGCCGGAATGCTGGAAAGGATATTGACCATCAGGACGATGGAAATTCCATTTCCCACTCCCTTTTCTGTGATTCGCTCACCAATCCACATCAGGAATGCACTTCCTGCTGTAAGTGCAACAACTACGGTAAGTCCTTTTAAGAAATTCATATCCGGGATCAAACCAGAACGGCCAAAACCTACCGTCATAGCCGTACTCTCAATGAGAGCCAGCGCTACTGTAACGTAGCGGGTAATTGTTGCGATTTTTTTACGGCCATCTTCTCCATCCTTATGCATCTCCTCCAATGCCGGAATGGCAATGGTGAGGAGCTGTATAATAATGGATGAAGTAATATACGGCGTAATGCTCAACGCAAAAATTGACATTTTCTCGAAGGAGCCACCGGTGAATGCGGAGAAGAAATTAAATGCATCATTGGACTGCTGTGCAAACCACTGTGAAAAATAACTTCTGTTTACTCCGGGTACCGGAAGCTGTGAGCCAAGCCGAATCACAATAATCATGCAAAAAGTGAAAAAAAGCTTTTTGCGGATATCTTTAACTCTAAACGCATTCTTCAGTGTCTCTAACATATTAGATCACCTCTGCTTTTCCACCGAGCTCTTCGATTTTCGCTTTTGCGCTTTCACTGAAAGCATTTACTTTTACAGTCAGTTTCTTTGTCAGTGTTCCGCCGCCAAGTACCTTCACGCCGTCTTTCACACTCTTTACGATACCAGCCTCGATCAGTTTCTCAACCGTAACCTCTGTATCGTTATCAAATACTTCCAGTGCACCCATATTAATTGCTTCAATTTCCAGAGTATTTCTGTTCGTGAAGCCTCTCTTCGGGAGACGTCTGTACAAAGGCATCTGTCCACCTTCGAAACCAATTCTCGGTGCGCCTGAACGTGCTTTCTGACCTTTATGTCCCTTACCTGCTGTTTTACCGTTTCCGGAAGCGTGACCACGTCCTCTTCTGAAATTATCGCTGTGTACGGAACCTGCAGCTGGTTTTAAGTTTGATAAATCCATTATGGCACCTCCTTATCTGAATAATATTTATGCTTCTTCTACCTTAACCATATGGCATACCTGAGCAATCATGCCTTTTACTGCATCATTGTTCGGAAGCTCCACCGTCTTGTGCATCTTTGTAAGGCCAAGTGCCTTAACCGTTGCACGATGCTTCGGAATCGCACCGATCGGTGATTTAACTAATGTGATTTTTAATTTATCTGCCATCGTTCAAACCTCCTAACCCAGAATCTCTTCTACAGATTTTCCGCGAAGTCTGGCAACTTCTTCCGGAGATTTCATCTGCTTCAGCGCTTCCAATGTTGCAAGAACAACGTTCTGCTTATTGTTGGAACCAAGTGATTTTGCACGGATATTTTTAATACCTGCAATCTCCAGAACATTACGTGCCGGGCCGCCTGCGATGATACCAGTACCAAGCGGAGCTCTGCGGAGCAGTACGGATGCGCCGCCGAACTTTCCTGTGAAGTCGTACGGTACGCTGGCATCCTCATTCATCGGGATGCAGATCAGCTTTTTCATTGCATCTTCTTTGCCCTTACGGATTGCTTCCGGAATTTCTGTTGCTTTTCCAAGGCCGGCGCCTACGTGTCCGTTGCCGTCACCGACAACAACCAGAGCTGTAAAACGCATGGTACGTCCACCTTTTACAGTCTTAGATACACGCTTGATTGACACTACCTTGTCAGTCAGTTCGAACTGATTCGGATCGATAATCTCATGTCTCATGTGTCTTTTCCTCCCTCTTAGAATTCCAGCCCAGCTTCTCTTGCTGCCTCTGCCAGTGCTTTTACTTTGCCCTGATAGATAAATCCGCCTCTGTCAAAAACAACCTCTTTGATTCCTTTTTCAAGAGCCTTCTGCGCAATAACTTTTCCAAGATAAGCCGCTGCATCAACGTTGTTGGTCTTCTCCAGCTCTGCCTTCACTTCTTTCTGAAGTGTACTTGCAGCTGCCAGAGTGTTTCCAACGGAGTCATCAATAATCTGTGCATACATATGATTATTGCTTCTGAACACAGCAAGACGTGGTCTTTCAGCAGTGCCGCTGAAACGATTACGAATTCTTTTATGCTTATTCAAACGAACTTTAGTTCTCGATTCTTTGCTAACCATTCTTCACACTCTCCTTATTTATTTTTTACCAGTCTTACCAACTTTACGTCTGATAACCTCGTCAGCATACTTGATACCCTTGCCCTTATACGGCTCCGGTTTTCTCTTTTCTCTGATTTCGGCTGCGTACTGGCCAACCTGCTCTTTGTTGATACCGGAAACAACAATCTTGTTTCCATCAACTTTTGTTTCGATTCCGTCCGGATCTTCCATCTCTACCGGATGTGAATATCCAAGAGACAGCGTCAGCTTCTTGCCGCTCTTCTGAGCTTTATAACCAACACCGTTTACTTCCAGAGTCTTGGCATAACCCTCGCTTACACCAACTACCATGTTGTGAATCAGTGTTCTGGTAAGACCATGGAGAGATTTCATTCTCTTCAGATCGTTCGGTCTGGTAACTACTACGTGACCATCTTCCATTTTAATTTCCATTTCCTTCGGAAGTACTCTTTCCAGAGTTCCCTTCGGTCCTTTTGTGGTAACTTTGTTACCTTCTGCAATCGTAACAGTAACGCCTGCCGGGATTGCGATTGGCATTCTTCCTATACGTGACATGCCTTTTTCCTCCTTACTTAGATTTTCGGAGAAGGCAGAACGCCTTCTCTGTTTTCAGCAATATTCGGGTGTGCTTCCGGCCTACCAAACGAAAGCAAGAACCTCGCCGCCAACCTGAAGTTTTCTGGCCTCTTTATCTGTAATAACGCCCTGATTTGTAGAAAGGATCGCTACACCCAGACCACCAAGTACTTTCGGAAGATTCTCTTTGCCTGCATATACGCGAAGACCCGGCTTAGAGATTCTCTTAATACCTGTAATAATTTTTTCATTCTTGTCAGCACCATATTTCAGAGTGATGTGAATTGTCTTTACAACTCCATCCTCGATCAGGTCATACTTTTTGATGTATCCTTCGTCCAGAAGAATGTTTGCGATTGCAAGTTTCATTTTGGATGACGGTACATCTACCGTATCGTGTTTTGCAGTGTTTGCATTACGGATTCTTGTAAGCATATCTGCAATCGGATCGCTCATTGTCATGATAGTTTCCTCCTGTTTTTCAGACTTTTCATGTCATGTTGTTGTTTTGGTTTTTAATATATCTTGGCTACCCACTATCTAAAGAAGGGGTATGTTCGCTCAACTAAGCTCGTGACTGCGCCTTTCGGCTTGCACTCGCTAAGGTTCGCGAACGACCTCGCGCTAAGTTCATTCTTCGCCTTCGGCTCGAATTCACTAAGCTGCTTTCGGTCACCAGCTAGCTTTCTTTACTCCCGGGATCTGTCCCTTGTATGCCAGTTCACGGAAGCATACACGGCAGATGCCGTATTTTCTCAAAACGGAATGCGGACGTCCGCAGATTCTGCAGCGTGTATATGCTCTCGTGGAGAACTTCGGTGCGCGCTGCTGTTTGATTTTCATTGCTGTCTTTGCCATGAAATTTTCCTCCTACTATGCTGTCTTTTTATTTCGTAAACGGCATATTGAATAATCTCAACAATTCACGGGCTTCTTCATCTGTCTTGGCAGTTGTAACGAAGATTACATCCATACCTCTGACTTTATCGATCTTATCGTACTCGATTTCCGGGAAGATCAGCTGCTCTTTGATACCAAGAGCATAGTTTCCTCTGCCGTCGAATGCGTTCGGGTTTACGCCTCTGAAGTCACGTACACGCGGCAGTGCAAGATTGATCAGGCGGTCTACGAAATCATACATCTTCTCACCACGAAGTGTAGTTTTGCAGCCAATTGCCATACCTTCTCTGATCTTGAAGTTTGCAACGGAATTTTTAGCCTTTGTAAGAACTGCCTTCTGGCCGGTAATCGTCTCCATGTCCTTTACAGCAGATTCCAGAACCTTCGCATTATCCTTGGCTTCACCAACACCCATGTTGATTACAACCTTGTCAAGCTTCGGAACTTCCATAATATTTTTATATCCGAATTTTTTGATCATAGCATCTACGATCTCATTTTGATAAATCTCTTTCAGTCTGCTCAACTTGTGCAACCTCCTCTCCTACTTAGTTAATCACTTCGCCGGTAGATTTTGCTACGCGGACTTTTTTATCTCCATCCATCTTAAAACCAACTCTCGTTGCTTTACCTTTATGAAGGTACATAACATTGGATGCATCGATATAGGACTCTTTGTTCACAATGCCGCCCTGCTGGTTTGCTGCTGATGGTTTTGCATGCTTTGTCACCATGCCGATTCCCTCAACAAGTACCTTGCCGTCTTTTACAGCCAGAACCTTGCCGTCTTTACCTTTATCTTTGCCTGCGATAATCTTAACTGTATCGCCTGTTTTGATCTTATTCATTCTTTTGGCCCTCCTTATAATACTTCCGGAGCCAAAGAAACGATCTTCATGAACTTCTTATCACGAAGCTCTCTGGCTACTGGTCCAAAAATACGTGTTCCTTTTGGATTCAGGTCATCCTTGATAATAACTGCTGCGTTCTCATCAAATCTGATATAAGAACCGTCTTTACGACGAACACCATTTACTGTACGTACTACAACAGCCTTTACAACGTCACCTTTTTTAACAACACCACCTGGTGTTGCATCTTTAACAGAAGCAACGATGATATCGCCAATACCTGCATATCTTCTTGTAGAACCACCCATAACACGGATGCAGAGAAGCTCTTTCGCACCAGTATTATCAGCAACTCTCAGTCTGGTTTCCTGCTGTACCATGCTGATATACCTCCTATACTATTTAACCTTTTCAACGATTTCAACAAGTCTCCATCTCTTATCTTTTGACAGCGGTCTTGTCTCCATAACTTTTACTGTATCTCCGATATTGCATTCGTTGTTCTCGTCATGAGCTTTCAGCTTGTAAGTTCTCTTTACGATCTTGTTGTAAAGCGGATGTCTTACGTGGTCTTCTACTGCAACAACGATTGTTTTGTCCATTTTGTCACTGACAACCTTACCCGTACGGGTTTTTCTAAGATTTCTTTCCACGGAAAATTCTCCTTTCTTCAATCTGAACTGCGCCGATTAAGCGTTTGCTTTTTCTGTGATAACGGTCTGAATTCTGGCGATGTTCTTGCGAACCTCTTTGATCCTGCTCGTGTTATCCAGCTGATTCGTTGCATTCTGGAATCTCAGATTGAAAAGTTCCTTCTTAGCAGCTACTAATTCTTCATTTAATTCTGCAGCTGATTTGTTCTTTAAATCTTCCACATACTTATTAATTTTCACTGTTATCACCGCCTTCTAAGTCTGCACGAGAAACG
>CAOJHI010000052.1 GCA_948436005.1 uncultured Lachnospiraceae bacterium | reverse complement strand
CCTTTACACTGACATTTCATCTGCTTCATTCTGGCCTTTACACTGACATTTCACCTGCTTCATTCTGGCCTTTACACTGACATTTCACTTGCATTATTCTGGCCTCTGCCGGCTGACCGCCCCCATTTTACGCCGGATTTACATGCACCATAATGTGCTTCACCTGCTCAAACTGTCCTTCGATCTCATCGTGTACATGTTCTGCAATCCCGTGTGCCTCCCGCAGCGACATGGTCCCGTCCGCCCGGATATCTACATCAACGTAGATCCGGCTGCCGAAGGTCCGCGTGCGGAGCAGATCAATTCCCTGGACCCCGTTCTGAATCAGAACAAATTCTCTCAGCTCCTTTTCGAGCGCCGGATCACAGGCTGTATCAAGCATCTTATCAATTGCATCCTTAAAGATGTCATAAGCTGCCTTTAAAATAAACAGGCAGATCACAACGCTTGCTGCCGGGTCCATCACCGGAAATCCAAGACGGGCGCCGAGAATACCGATAAAGGCGCCGATCGAAGAAAGAGAATCGGAACGATGATGCCAGGCGTCCGCCATAAGAGCGGAGGATTTGATTTTTTTGGCATAGAAACGTGTATACCAGTACATCCATTCTTTTACCACAACAGATACAACTGCTGCAGCGAGAGCAAGCACCCCCGGCACCGCCAGTTCTTCATAATTTCCTGAAGTGATTTTTTCCAGTCCGGATGCCCCTATTTTGAAACCTGTGAGTGCAAGCACGACTGCCAGAAGAATGGCAGCAACGCACTCCATTCGCTCATGGCCGTACGGATGCTCCCGGTCCGCAGCTTTGCCTGACATGCGGATTCCGATCATGACAATAATGGTACTGAACACATCGGAAGCCGAGTGAACCGCGTCAGAAAGCATCGCGCCTGAGGAAGCCAGAATACCAGCTGCCAGCTTTCCGACTGAAAGCACAAGATTCACAACAATGCTGACCTTTGATACCCGCATGGCTGTCTGCTCCATAGAGCTGATCTGCCGTTCCTTCATCCTCATTTTCCCCATTCAAAAATCCTCCCTTTATGCTATGCCGTTTTCCCGGACATGTGCATACTTTACGCCTCTTTTAAGAAGGCTTCATATCCCTTCTTGGCCTCATAAACGTCAGCCTTGCTTGTCACCTCCATCGGTGCATGCATATTCATCACTGCCACGCCGCTGTCGACCACCTGCATTCCGTACAGAGCTGAAATATAGGCAATGGTTCCGCCTCCCCCGACGTCCACCTTTCCGAGCTCTGCGGTCTGATAAGCAACGTTATGCTTTTCCAGAGCTGCCCGCACTGCTGCAACATATTCTGCATTTGCGTCATTGCTTCCGCTTTTGCCGCGGGAACCCGTGTACTTGCAAAGGACAATCCCTTTCCCGAAATAAGCGCTGTTTCGCTTTTCAAAATACGACGCATAAAGCGGATCGTACGCTGCGCTCACATCAGAAGAAAGCATCCGGCTGCAGCTTAAACACCGGCGCAGCTCCAGTTCACTGTATTCGCCAGCGCAGTTCATCAGCTCAGCGACCGTATTTTCAAAAAAGCGCGACTGCATTCCCGTAGCTCCTACACTGCCGATCTCTTCCTTATCGACCAACAGGCAGCAGCATGTATATTCCTGTGTGCCTGCTGCAAGCAATGCCTCCATAGACGTATAGGCGCACACACGGTCATCCTGCCCGTATGCCATAAGCATACTGCGATCAAGGCCGCAATCTCTGGCCTTTCCCGCCGGAACAATTTCCAGCTCAGCAGAGAGAAAATCATCTTCCTCGATTCCGTACTGTTCTTTTAAAATTGCAAGGATATTGGCTTTTACCGCGTCTTTCTCTTTTCCTTTATCCTTTCCCTCTTCTTCCTTCTCAGCAATCGGACGGCTTCCGACTAAAAGATCGAGATTTTCACCCTCAATCACAACGCGCGCTTTTTTCTCAAGCTGTTCTCCGGCCAGATGAATCAGCAGATCTGACACAAATACAACCGGATCATCCTCCTTCTCACCGATGCAGATCTCAAGCACAGACCCGTCTTTCTTCGCCACAATGCCATGAATTGCGAGCGGAATCGTCACCCACTGATACTTCTTAACGCCGCCATAATAGTGCGTGTCCAGATATGCCAGTTCCGAATCCTCGTAAAGCGGGTTCGGCTTCAAATCAAGCCGCGGAGAATCAATGTGCGCCCCAAGAATACGCATTCCCTGTGAAAAAGGCTTTTCCCCGATATGAAACAGTGCAATATCCTTTTCCATAAATACCGCATATACTTTATCTCCGGCTGCAAGCGTTTTTCCGGAGGCAGCTGCCTCTTCCAGGCTGATATAACCGCATGCTCTGGCAAGGCGTACTGCTTCCTTTACACACTCACGCTCCGTTTTCCCTGCATCCAGAAAAGCCTTGTAGCGTACCGATAACGCTTCCAGCTCCTCTGTCTGTTCTTTTGTATACGTTCTCCACGCATTTTTATGCTCCATATTTTTTACCTCCATTTCTGCGATTCACGCAGGCAGTTACAGAACGCTTTGTTCCGGATTTTATCCCATTTTCCGATCGTCCCGCAATTCTCTGAATTTTCTGCTCTGTACCATTAGCAGATCTCTGCACCGGACGGCATCTCCTTTTCCGGTTTCATAAGTGCCAGATTGCCGTTTTCATCCTCTGCACACAGCAGCATTCCCTCAGAAAGCACGCCCGCCAGCTTCGCCGGTTTCAGGTTCACGAGAACCATAACCTTCTTGCCCACCATTTCTTCCGGTGTATAATGCGCCTTAATGCCTGACACAATCTGCTTAACCTGGCTTCCGATTTTTACTTGTGAACAGAGCAGTTTCTTCGACTTCTTTACTGCTTCGCATGCAATAATTTCACCTACCTGGAACTGCAGTTTTTCAAAGTCTTCAAACGTGATTTCCGGCTTTGCCTCCAGATCAATCACAACGTCTGTTTCCCCTGCATTGACTCCCGGAGCTGTATTGCCAGCGTTCTGGCCAGCTGCCACATCCTGGCTTTTCCCATCCTCGTTGGCTACGTCCTGGCTGTCCGCACCCTGTCCGGCTGCTGCCAGCTGTGCCTTCTGAATCTCTTCTGCTTTTGCAAGAACTTCTTTCAGATCAAGGCGGGCAAACAAAATCTCCGGTTTCTCTGTCACCTTGGTGCCGGACTCATACAAACCGTACTGCTTCATCTCTTCCAGGGTACGTTTCTTTGCGTTCAACTGCTCCAGAATTTTCCCTGATGTCTCAGGCATAAAGGATTCCAGGAGCGATGCGCCAATCGCAATACACTCGGTGAGATTATAAAGCACAGTAGCCAGACGGTCCTGTTTTGTCTCATCCTTCGCAAGCGCCCACGGCATTGTCTCATCAATGTATTTATTACACCGCTTAAACAGCGTAAAAATCTCGCTGATCGCATCTGCCACCCGCAGATCATCCATCTTCTTTGCCGCATTGTCCGGAACTGCCAGAGCCACTGCTTTCAGCTCCTCATCCACCGGTTCTGCCGCGCCGCCGTCCCGCACGATTCCACCGAAATATTTGTTGGTCATGGAAATCGTCCGGTTTACCAAATTTCCGAGCGTATTGGCAAGATCGGAATTCAGCCGTTCTACCATCAGCTCCCAGGAAATCACACCGTCATTTTCAAACGGCATCTCGTGCAGCACAAAGTAACGCACTGCATCCACACCGAATACATCTGCAAGGTCATCTGCGTAGAGCACATTTCCTTTGGACTTGCTCATTTTTCCGTCGCCCTGCAGCAGCCACGGATGGCCGAATACCTGCTTCGGCAGCGGAAGATCCAGGGCCATCAGGAAAATCGGCCAGTAGATTGTATGGAAACGGATAATATCCTTTCCGATCAGATGCAGCTCTGCCGGCCAGTTTTTCCGGAACTGTTCCGTACTCTCTCCGTCACAGTCATAACCGATTCCTGTGATATAGTTAGTCAGCGCATCCAGCCATACATACGTTACATGCCGTGGATCGAATGTAACCGGAATTCCCCATTTGAAAGAAGTTCTCGAAACGCACAGATCCTGCAGGCCCGGAAGCAGGAAGTTATTCATCATTTCATTTTTGCGTGATACTGGCTGAATAAATTCCGGATGGGTATTAATGTGCTCAATCAAACGATCCGCATACTTACTCATGCGGAAGAAATAAGCCTCTTCCTTCGCTGGTTTCACTTCACGGCCGCAGTCCGGACATTTGCCGTCTACCAGCTGTGATTCTGTCCAGAAAGACTCACACGGAGTACAATACAGTCCCTCATAGGAGCTTTTGTAAATATCGCCCTGATCATACAGCTTTTTGAAAATTTTCTGTACCTGTTTTTCATGATCCTCATCTGTGGTTCGGATAAATTTATCATACGATGTATTCATCAGATCCCAGATCCGTTTAATTTCTCCTGACACGCCGTCTACGAACTCCTTCGGCGTCACACCAGCTTCCTGTGCCTTCAGTTCAATTTTCTGTCCATGCTCGTCCGTTCCGGTCTGGAAAAACACATCGTACCCCTGCTCTCTCCTGAAACGTGCGATACTGTCTGCCAGAACAATTTCGTACGTATTTCCAATATGCGGCTTGCCGGAGGTATAGGCAATCGCAGTCGTCATATAATACTTTGGTCTGCTCATCTTAAAATTCTCCTTCCTTAAACTAAAACAGAAAAATCCTGCATCCCCGTAGGGCACTTCCCATGGTTGTCTGTTCCCTTCCTCATGGGAATAAAAAAACGCCTCTTCTTTATATCATTTATAAGAAGACGAGCGTTCCCGTGTTACCACTTCTTTTCATCTGAGCCTCGCAGCCCAGACCTTTGCAGGTACGTTAATACCCAACCGCTATAACAGGCGGACCTGTCGCAGCCTTACCATGATTCCTCCCGGCTCAGCCACGCCCCTCAAAAGCCATTTTCTGCATACATCTGCGCTCTCCCTCTCAGCAGCAGGAGATTCTCTGTACCGTTTCTGTATACGTACTCTCTTCGTCAAAGGATTTTCTTCCGGCATTTGACAGCTTCATCTGTCCGTGTGCCAGATACATTTCTGATTTTTAACTTATCACAACCATAGTTTTCTGTCAAGGAGATGGCACGTTTTTTACATGTTTTCTTATTCTCTGCATAGAATACGATAAGAGTATTCATATGGAGCACTCATATGTCTCAGCTTTCATCAAACCTTCAGTCACCTTCTGCTGCCAGCACCAAACCCAGCCAGACTGCTGCATTGCAGACACACACATCCCGCAAAACGCTGTCCGGCTGCCTGATTCTTTTCCTCGGGGCTGTTTTGTGCCTTCTGATCGCACGGCTTTTCGGACTGTCTGTGCCAATTCCGTTTTATTCTGAGGACAGACAATTTCGTAAATTCGCGGAAGAGGTATTTTGCGAAGAAATGAGCGGCAACACCCTCAACAGGCACTATACCGTAGCCAAACCGGACTCCTTCCATATTAAAGAGGGAGAAGTCACACTTGGAAATGCCAGCCTTGATGCGCGAAAAAAAGCGTGTGCTTCCGCGGAAAATTACCTTAACACCCTGAAAAAATTTGACTATGAAAAACTCTCCGATGAGCATCAGCTGACCTATGATATTTTTGCAGATTATCTGAATATGCAGCTGCAGGGCGCTGATTATCTTTTGTACGATGAACCGCTCAGCCCGACGCATGGTGTCCAGGCACAGCTGCCAATCCTGCTTGCGGAATACACGTTCCGCACAAAAGGAGATATTGAAGATTATCTGGCCCTGCTTACACAGATTCCGGATTATTTTTCTTCTATTTTATCGTTTGAACGCGACAAAGCAAACGCAGGGCTTTTTATGAGCCGTGCCTGCGCTGCAGATGTAATCAGCCAGTGCAACACCTTTATTGCTGATCCAAAACAGAATTATCTGATCGGAATATTCAACGAAAAAATTGATGAAATCTCCAACCTGACTTCTGACGAAAAAATTGCCTACAAAAGCCGCAACCAGTCCATCCTTGACGCATATGTGATACCGGCTTACGAAACCTTAAGCTCCGGGCTCAGTGCGCTTGCCAATTCCGGAAAAAATGATAAGGGGCTTTCCTACCTTCCGCAGGGCCGTGAATACTATCGCTATCTGGTGCAAAGTACCGTCGGCGACCGCCGGGAAATTGAAGAGATTGAAGAGGCAATTAAAAGACAAATGGTAGCAGATTTCTCCGATATCCAGAAACTCTCTGCACAAAACGGAGGATTCCCGAACACCTCCGGAACCGGTACGACAGCCTCACCCGCTGCACTGCTTTCTCAGCTGCGCGAAAAAATCACAGAAGACTTTCCACTTCCTCCGAATGTCTCCTGCGATATTAAATATGTACATAAATCACTGGAAAACTATTTAAGTCCTGCCTTTTATCTGACTCCGGCTATTGATGACTATGAAAATAATGTCATTTACATCAACCGGGCCAGCAATTACGATACGCTTGAACTTTTCACAACTCTGGCGCACGAAGGTTATCCCGGCCATTTGTATCAAAATGTATATTTTACTGCACAGGAACCTGATCTGCTGCGCTGTCTGCTCGACACCGGAGGATACACGGAAGGTTGGGCGACTTATGTCGAAATGTACTCCTATTCACTCTGGGAAGACAATCCGGTTTATGCTTCCATCTGCCAGAAAAACCGTTCCTTTACCCTCGGTCTGGCTTCACTTTTGGATATCGGCATTCATTATCGGGGCTATTCTCTTGAAGAGGTCAGCGCCTTCCTGCAAAAACTGGGATTTGGCACAGACACTGCCGCTTCACTCTACAATAGTATCCTGCAGGCTCCGGCAAACTATCTTAAGTACTATGTCGGCTACCTTAATTTCTGCGACCTGCGGGATGCGGTAAGTGCAGCGCAAAAAGACCGTTTTTCTCTGAAAGAATTTCACCGTATGGTACTGGAAACCGGGCCCGCACCTTTTGATATTCTGCGGAAGCAGCTCCAGAAAACATTGAATTCCTAAATCAGTCCCCGCAGATACCGGGGCAGGAGGTCTCATGGATTTTATTCTTTATGTCTCACAGATGATTATACCTTTTGTCATCTTTTATGTGATCGGTTACGGACTTCTCATGAAGGTCCCGGTTTATGACAGCTTCATCAAAGGGGCTAATGACGGACTGAAAACAGTCGTAAAACTGGTACCGACCTTGATCGGACTGATGATCGGCACAGGAGTGCTCCGCGCTTCCGGCTTTCTTGATTTCCTCGCCGGGGCCATTGGACAGTTCTCCTCCCTGATCTCCTTCCCCGGGGACCTTGTGCCGCTGACCATCCTGCGCATGTTTTCGAGCAGCGCGGCAACAGGACTGTTGCTGGACATTTATAAAGAATTCGGATGCGACTCACACATCGGGCTGATTGCCTCCCTGATGATGTGCTGCACGGAAACGATCTTTTATACTATGAGCGTCTATTTCATGACAGCGGGCATCAAAAAAACGCGCCATACCCTGCCTGGCGCGCTTCTTGCCACATTTGCCGGAATTGCGGCCAGTGTCATACTGGCCGGGTGGATGCACTGAACCGTTCTCTGTTTCCTGAACCGGACCATTCCCCTACCGCCCTGGCACGTAATTCATTCCGCAAGCTTTATTGCTCGAGTTCGCGTGCTTGTTCCATTCCTCCCACTGCCTCGTTTTCCTGCACTCGTTCCGCGGGTTTTCCTGCCTCGTTTCCCTGCACTCGCTCCCCAAGCTTTCCTGCTTCGTTTTCCTGTACCTGCCCTGCCTCTTTTACAACCACAGTTCCCTGTATTCCTTCTGCTGCCGGAACCGGCTCAGGTTTCTTCACTGCCTCTGCTGTCTGAATCGTCTCCACTGCCTCCTGGCTCGCATGTCCGTCATTTTCCTCATTGCGAATCTCCCAGTGAATCAGGAAGGTAAGCGTTGCGCGCAGCAGAATAATTCCTGCCACAATACCAATCTCCTGAAGATTACGCACAATAACAGTACGCAAAATTTCACTTCCCAGCTTGAATTCAAGTCCCATCGCCAAACCTTTTGCCAGCACCAGCCTCGTATCTGGAGAGCGGCGGAGATAATTGATAAAGCCCTGAATACCTGAAAACGTAATAACGCCGACTCCAATATATTCAAAGAGCAGCATCGCAACATTGACAAACGAATCAAGAATAACTTCTAACAGTTCCATAACAAATCCTTTCCTGCGCTTTTCTGAGGAAGCACTTTAATCAGCATTTCCCTAAGTATAGCTTTAAACCAAAAGAATGGCAAGCAAAAACTTCCGTTATGGCAAACAATTGCAGCCTTTCACCTTTTGATTTTTATAATTAAATTGCGGCACCTGTCTGTTTGTGCTATAGTAAAAGCTATGAGAATCTGTAAAATCCGGTATACAGACACCGCAATTTATACGAATATAAAAATAAGGAGGCAATAATGGCAAAAATAGCAATCGTAACAGACAGTAACAGCGGCATTACCCAAAAAGAAAGCAGAGAACTCGGAATTTTCGTAATCCCGATGCCCTTTTATGTAAATGATAACCTCTATTATGAAGATATCACCTTAGATCAGAAAAGTTTTTACGACTTTCTGAAAAATGATGCAACGATTTCTACCTCCATGCCATCCCTGGCAGATGTCACAGATATGTGGGACCGTCTTCTGAATGACTATGAAGCAATCGTTCACATCCCGATGTCCAGCGGCCTTTCCGGTTCCTGCAATGCAGCGCAGATGATTGCGCAGGAGTACGAAGGAAAAGTGTTTGTTGTTGACAACCGCCGTATTTCCGTTACTCAGAAACAATCTGCCCTGGATGCCAAAGCCCTCGCAGAAGCCGGATGGAGTGCTGCTGAAATTAAAACATATCTTGAGGAGACAGCCGCTGATTCCAGTATTTACATTACACTGGCTACGCTTTATTATCTGAAAAAAGGAGGCCGTATTACTCCTGCTGCAGCTGCACTTGGCACGCTTCTCCGCCTGAAACCGGTTCTTCAGATCCAGGGAGACAAGCTTGACGCCTACGCCAAAAGCCGTACGCTCAAAGCCGCCAAAACCACAATGCTTGAAGCCATTCACAAAGATTGTACAGAGCGTTTTGGTTCTGATGAATCTGCTTCCAACATGCATTTTATGCTGGCTTATTCCGGTACAGATCTGACAGAACCAAATCTCTGGAAGCAGGAAGTACAGCAGGTCTACCCAAACCACAACATTCCCATGGACCCGCTCTCCCTGAGCGTTGCCTGCCACATCGGAGACGGTGCTATCGCCATCACCTGTGCAAAGAAGCTGACGGATGACGCCCTGAACCGGCATCAGTAAGGTTTGGTTATATCTGGCGGTTGAGAGATAAACAATCTTCCGACCGCCTCTGTCTCCATATATCCGAACCCTTTCAAATTACAACGTATTTCCTCAAAATTAATCAAATAATGTTTTCCAATTACTTGCTTGATAAGCTTCAAAACACATTTTTATTTGATCCTCATTATTCTTTTCTGTTGCCAATACCGGCAACTCATCCATACCAAAATATCTGCTTTCTACTGTTTCTGTATTTGTTTTAAATTCTCCCCCTGTTACGGTACATAATACAAAAATCTTGCATACTTTATATGCATAAACAGGTAAATTATGCTTTTCTCTGTCCTGCACAGCAATCACCATATCTGCTGTAACATCCAGCCCGGATTCTTCTTTTACTTCTTTTATTGTATTTTCTTTCACGGAAACATTTACATCAACCCAGCCACCCGGTAATGACCATGTCCCGTTTTTTTCCTTTACAAGCAGGATTTTATCCCCCTGGAAAATTGCGGCACGGCTGTCAAGTTTTGGTGTCTGATATCCTGTTTCGTTGCAAAATAAAGATTTCACTTTATCCATTGGAATTTCCGTTTTACAGGATATCATCTCCGCCGCAATCTCCCGAATTCTCTCATACCGCTCTTTATCAAAAACATCCTTCCCGTAAAAAAGCCCTGCCTGTGCTATACTTTGCAGCTCTACCGCCCATTGCAGCCACTTTTCACCAGCGCCCATATCCCCTTCTCCTTTGCATGAGTCTGCGCAGAAAGGGACGGCAGCAAATACAGCGTTCCTACAACATATGTTTTCGATGCTTTTTACATCTATGCCCTATATTGTATGGATTCGCTGTTTTGCAGCAGTCCCTTTCCAGTTACTTAACTAAACCCTTATTTTTTACGCCTTGTTTTCAGAACAACAAGAGCTACGATCAGCAGAATTGCCACACCCATCAGTGATGCATAAAGTGCAATCGGGGTCTCATCACCCGTCTGTGCTGCCTCGCCAAGCTCGCCGTTTCCTGATATCACTCCATCGCTGCCCATATAATTGCCATCAGAATGAATGATATCGTTCCAATCCTTATTCGTCACACTGCCATATACAGAGTTCAGGAGAATCGTCTGGATCTCCCGAGTCTGCTTTGTGAATGCAGCATTTGAATTGACCATTTTGATCTCATATCCAAAGTCACGCTCATTCTTGATGACTCTGCCGTTCTGATCTACCTCAGCGATATAGATTGTCGCATCTGAGGTTGTTCCAAGATTCAGGGAGAGCTTCAATGTCAATTCACTCTTATTCTCAAGCTTCAGCGGAACTGGGTTTGTGTACAGCTCTGTAAAGTTCTTATCTTTGAACAGACCTGCGTAGAAGGTCTCGTTTACCGCTTTCTGTGCGGTTCCCTGATATACCTTTTTCGTCAGATACAGCGTTACTTTAGAGGACTTCTCTCTGTTCGTAATCGTAACGGAAGCAGAGCTGCCGCTCGTCACCTTCAGAGAAGGATTATCAATCTCAATCTCATATGCGAAGGAATCCTCCTGCACACGGCTTCCGTCTGAATTTACTTCTGCAAAGTAGTAAGTCTGCTCACCACTGTTTGGAAGCAAAATTCTCAGAGTCGTATACGCAGAAGTAGCAGCCTTCAAATCCAGTTTTACAACAGTCGGCGTATCGCTGTAATCCGATTTACGGAAGATACCTGCATAGAACGTATCCGTTACATTTACTTCCTCTCCGGCAGCCTTTACTACATTTTTCGTAACTGTAAGTCTTGCCGTATGGCGATATCCGGCCGGAAGGCTGTTGTAAATATTCTGAATTACGCTGGTGCGGCTCTGCGATGACATTGTCACCTTACCGCCCGCTGCATAACGGATGGTTCTGTTGTCATCCGAAACAAGCGGTACACCGTACTTATCTGTCTCTGATACGTAATATGTTGCACCCTTTTCCAGATTCTTAAACGTCGTGGAACCATTCAGTCCTTTAACGGTAATTTTCTGGACATTGCTGACCTTCTGCTGATATGCAGAATCCGCAAACAGTGCTACATAGAAGGTATATCTGCCCTTTGCTGCATGTTCTTTGTTGGTCGTATCCTGTGCGTATACCTGGTTCTCACCGCAGTATACCTGCTTTGCAACTGTAACGAAATAGCTTGTGCTCTTTGCGGCATGGCATACCATCTCAACAACAGTTTCCCCGCCTTCTTTTACTTTGAAAGCCACATCAGCTGCCGGTCCATAGCCCGATGCTGCTGATACCTGGGAGAGATAATACGTCTGGCCCGGTGTCAGAACATCCTGCAATACGTAATCGGTTTCACCGGAGGTAAATACCAGGGCCTTTCCATTATCATAAGCAACCTGACCATTGCTGTCTTTTACAACCATCGTCACACCCGAAACATATTTGCCGGATGTATCTCTCAGAGCAAGCTTCACGACAGAGTTATTCATCTGATTGAGAATTTCGGCACTGGCCGGCGTACCACAGATTACAGCGACCTTTCCGGTATTGTCCGGCGTGTAGCTTACAGTGTACTGTGATTTATTCGCATCTGCACCAATTACCTGTCCGTCTTTATCTTTCTCTGTCAGATAAAGATCTGCTATGCCGGCAGTCATCTTTACCTGAATCTTCTCTTCTTTTACTGCCACTCCTGACATATTGAAGACAACCGGTGCAGCTCCTGCTGCTTTCGTTCTCTCCACGTCCTCATAAAGATCTACCGTAAATTCGTCGTTCTCACCGCCGACGCGTTCACTTCCGTCACCATTTAAAAGCTTCTTTGTCAGACTAAGCTCTGCCAGGTAAGAGAAATCTCCATTCGGATACGTATTCTCTGTAGCGTTCGCTACGTACTGATAATTGATGACTGCGTTCTGTGCAGCAGTCTCTCCGGCTTTAAAAGTAATCTCAGCCAAAACCGTTCCGGCATTGTCAGCAATCTGATACTGCTTTTCTTCCAGTACTTCTCCAAATTCATTCGTCGGTGCAAGATAGTAGGAACCTTCCTCCAGTCCTCCGAAAGCACTCTGTACACTGACTGTCTTTCCCTGTTCGAAGTTGATCGCTGTCACTGCACTGACTCTCTTCTTCAGATCCTTGTCAGCAAACAGTGCCGCATAAAACTCTGTCTCCATTGCCTCTCCAGCCTTTTCTGCCGTCAGAAGCACGTTGTTGCAAAATGCCTGAGCTGTAACATTCAAAGTGTTGAGACCTGCCATGGCTGCATTTTTTACAACCACCTCGCTGCTCGTATCGGCTGCTACCGTAAACGGCTGGTCATCAGCAATCTTATATCCCGCTTCTGTGGAAATCTGTGACAGCAGATACTCACCTGCCGGAAGTCCGGTCAGGCACACCGGAACTCCTGCGTATTGAATGTAACAGGACGGATCCTCCGCTGCATCATTCTTTAATACATTGCCATCTTTATCCTTTACCACAAAGGCCGCACTCGCAATCGGCCCCCCTGTGGCATCATCCTTCACTACTTCAAGCACAACTGACCCGTTCACAGGACTCGTACTGCTGTAAAGCGTAATTGTAAGCAGTCCACTCTCCACTGTTCCGAATGCAGTAGTGTCGAGAACCGGCTTACCCTCTTCATTCACTGTAAAGTAAATACGCTGCACACCGCAGAAATCAGCCGGAATATCGGAAAGCTCAATGTAGTACTTACCGCCCTTTGTGAGATCATTTCCGATCCTTACCTCTGCATCCGCACTCTCAACCTCGGTAATCACACCATCTTTTCCAAATTTGATCGTTCCATCTTCATTCAGGACATTTTCTGCCGCTTTTACTGCAATGCCTACGCCTGTTGCAACAGATGGATCTGCACCAACTACCTGTGTCAAAACTCTTACACGCAGATCTACGTTATCATTTGAATACAGTACAGCCTCTCTGCCTGCAAACATAAGTGTATCAATCAGCTGTTCTACCGCAATCTCCCCTGAAGCTTCCGTCTCAGAAAGGGCTTCTGTCACAGGTTCTACTTTTATCTCTGTGATCGCCTCTGTCGGAACCTCTGTCTCCGTTTCTGCTGCTGTCTCCGTTACCGCTTCTGTTGCAGCTTCCGTCTCCGTTTCTGCTGCTGTCTCTGTTACCGCTTCTGTTGCAGTTTCCGTTTCTGTCTCTGCTGCTGTCTCTGTTACCGCTTCTGTTGCAGCTTCCGTTTCTGTCTCTGTCGCTTCTTCCGTTACAACTTCCGTCATTTCTTCTGTTACAGCTTCTGTTTCTGTCTGCGTTTCATCCGGCTCAAGACCTGTCACAAATGCGATCTGCAGCAGCTCTGTAGCGGCATCTGACACTGTAATCTGATCTGCATAAACTGCACCCGACAGACTGGAATTTACCTGAACTGACGCTTCCGGTGCCAGATAAGTTCCCTGAAGGCCTGCGCCGTTTGCAAGAGTCAGGGTTCCTTTATAAGCCTGAAGTTTTTCGCCCTCCAATGCTGCAAAATTATAAAGGATATCTCCCGGCTCGGTTTCCTCTCTGTATGTAACACGTTCTCCGGAAAGAATCAGTTCGTATCCCGAAAAATCCAGGTTCTGATCCGCATGATCTGCAATCACGTTGATCACATAATATTTTTCCGTAACATCAATCACGTGATCTTTATATAATTTGTCCAGCTGTGCCATATCCAGCTTTCCGTCTTTATCTGCATAAAGATTCACCACTTCAACGGTAGAAGAAGACACACCATTTGCAAGCTTCGTGGAAAAACCTGCAAGTCCTGAAACAATCCCTGCGCCCAAATCTTCATCCGCAATCTCCTGATTCTCCAGAATATCTTCCGGACCGTTTACGCTCTTGGCTGCAAATAAATACGGAAGTGCTGCATTCAGTGAAGACGCAAGATCCGAATAGGAGAACTTCTGACCGTCATTTACACGCTCTGAACGCTCGGTCTCTTTTTCTGTTTCTTTTTTCTTTTCGGTTTCTTTCTTGGTCTCTTTTTCTGTCTGCTTTTCTGTCTCTTTTTCCGTCGGTGCCTGTGTCTGTGCCTCTGTCGGCGCTTCGGTAGGTGCTTCCGTCGGCGCCTGTGTCTGCGCTTCCGTTGGCGCCTCGGTAGGTGCTTCCGTCGGTGCCTCTGTGGGCGCTTCCGTTGGCGCTTCGGTAGGTGCCTCCGTCGGTGCTTCTGTTGGCGCCTCGGTAGGTGCTTCCGTCGGTGCCTCTGTCTGTGCTTCTGTCGGCGCCTCGGTAGGTGCCTCTGTCGCTACTTCTGTCTGTGTCTCTGCCGGTGCTTCCGCTGCTATTCCGGATACACAGCTTTGCATCAGCATCGCTGATGTCAGAATAATAGCTGCAACTCTTCTGAACTTCCTATGCATAGATCGGAAGAGCGTCGTGTAGGGAAAGAGTGTGCGCA
>CAOJHI010000051.1 GCA_948436005.1 uncultured Lachnospiraceae bacterium | reverse complement strand
CACATATCACAGTTGAAACACAATCCCCGCCGCAGCTGCCAGCAAAAACCATACCACCGGATGCAGCTTTTTCGTTTTCTTCCACTGCATCAGTACAAAAATGACCACACAGAGCGCGCCGCTTTTGTAATTGAACACAGAGCCGCCCGCCTCTTCCGTAAACAGGGAAACCTGTATCAGCTGAATCACAGCTACTGCAATCAGCGCCGTCACAGCAGGGCGGATGCCCGCAAATACAGCTTTCACAATCCGGTTTTCCTGAAATCCATCCAGAAATTTTGCAATCAGTATGATAATCACCACACTGGGGAACACAAGGCTCAGCGTGGACACCACTCCGCCAAACAACCCCAGAGACCGGAAGCCGGCGTACGTTGCCATGTTTATTCCGATCGGTCCGGGCGTACTTTCACTGATTGCGATCATATCGCTCAGCTCCTGCATTGTAAACCACGGATATTTCTCTGCCATATCCATTAGAAACGGAATTGTAGCCGGTCCGCCTCCGATCGCAAACAGACCGGTTTTGAAGAATTCAAAGATCAAAAGCAATGCCTGACTCATTTTGCACCTCCCGTCACCCGGTCACAGATTACTCCGACAACACCGGCCAGTACAATAATCAGCACAGTCGGAAGCTTTGTGAAAAATGCGAGGATAAACGTTCCGGCACAGACTGCAATACAAAACGGATTGACCAGGCTCTTTTTAGCCAGCGTATAGACAGTATTCAGCATCAGACCGCAGACCCCGCCGCGGATTCCCACCAGCGCATGCTGCACAAGCGGCTCACCAATCAGCGCCTGCAAAAATATTGCCACCACTGTAATAATCAGAAGCGAAGGGCTTACCATGCCAAGCGTTGCAATAATTCCTCCGGAAATCCCCTTTCTTTTATAGCCCACAAAGGTTGCGGTGTTTACCGCAATAATCCCGGGCGTACACTGCCCGATCGCATAACAGTCCAGCAATGTATTTTCCGTAATCCAGTTTCTTTTTTCCACCAGCTCATATTTCAGCATCGGAAGCATGGCCAGGCCGCCGCCAAAGGTTAATATTCCGATGCGAAAAAAAGAAATATAGAGCTCCCACAGTTCTTTCATATTCTCTCATCCTCCTTTTTCCGGGACATCTGCTTTCCGTATGTTCCGGACATATCCCCGTTCTATAAAGCTTACACCCAAACCTACAGAGACTGTTTATTGATTTTAGCCGCCAGCACGCCTGCCCCGAATCCATTGTCAATATTCACTACACTCACACCGCTCGCGCAGGAATTCAGCATGGACAGCAGCGCTGCCAGACCGCCGAAATTCGCACCATAGCCGATGCTTGTCGGCACGCCGATCACCGGACAGGAGACGAGCCCTCCGATCACACTCACCAGCGCTCCTTCCATTCCGGCCACTGCGATGATCACCTTTGCATCCTCCAGAAGCGGTAGCCGGTGCAGCAGCCGGTGGATTCCGGCCACGCCGACATCGTAAATACGCTCCACATAATTCCCATACAGCTCTGCCGTCACCGCTGCCTCCTCCGCCACAGGCATATCACTGGTTCCGGCGGCAACCACGGCAATCTTTCCGAGCTTTGGTACCTCTTTGCGGCCCACGATTCCAATCCGTGCGACGGCATCGTATTCCAGCTCAAGCCGCTCCCCCACCCAGTCTGCTTTTTCCTGGGACAGCCGTGTAATCATGATATTATCTGTCTTCCGCTCCTTCATCGCAGAAGCGATTCCCAGAATCTGCTCTGCTGTCTTCCCTTCTCCGTAAATAACTTCCGGCATCCCCTGCCGGATGCTGCGGTGAAGATCAATATCCGCATAATTCCCAACCAGCATTTCCGGCTGAAGGTCTACATTTCTCATCGCTTCCTCAGCGCTCAGCGCTCCCGCTTCAACCTGCCGGAACAGCTGATAGATTTCTTTTTGCTCCATTTTCATCACTCCAATATTCCTGTTTTCTGCCTGCTTTACCGGACTTTCTGATATGCAATCCTGGGACTTCCCGTCTCTGTATATACACGGCCGCACCGTTCAAACCCGTTTTTCTCCAAAACGTGCTGCATCACTTTATTGTCATCATGCGTATCCATGCGCAGGTTCCCGCATCTGGCAAAGCCCCATTGCAGACAAAAGGAACCCGCGCCTTTTACTCTGCCCCGTGAAGCAATCCGGTGAATCACCCCGTAAGGTGCCTCATTTTTCCATGCACCGTCTTCAATCCGCCGATACATCGGGTCCTCTCCCTCAAAATAGAGAAAAACAGTCTCAATTTCCCCGTCTGCCTCTGCAACGTAACTGATTCCGTGTACAATATCCTCCCGAATCAATGCCTCCCCCGGATATCCCTCCGGCCACTGATGCGGGTTGCCGGTCTGCGCCATAAAAACGCGCGCCTGCGCATATATCTCCATAACTTCAGGAAGATCCTGAAGCGTCGTTTTCCTGATTTCCATAGTCCCTCCTTACTTTTCATCTGATTCCGCTGTATTGCCTGATCTGCATCGTCGATTCTGCCATAATTGCCAGACTGCAGCGCTGATTTCACCAGGCTTCCCAAACTATGCAGAGGCACACAGCAATCCGCCACTATTATAACTGGATTCCCCTGTTTTGTACACTTCTAAAATCAGCATTATGAGAATCAGGATTTCAGATTTTTTCCTGTGATATCACGTAACAGAACAAATCAAAACAGGCTGCACAAAAGCAAGGACAAAAAGAATACCCTTTTTTTCGTGCAGCCGTTCCATTCTAAAGAATCCCGGATGAAATCATCGTTTCCCTAAACTACAGAAACCGCAAATTTCATTCTGTTTTGATATTTCACTCTGTTTTGTTATTTTACACTGTTTTGTTATTTTACACTGTTTTGTTATTTTGCGCTGTTTTGTTCTGTTTACGCTGTTTTATTCTGTTTACTCTGTTTTATTCTGCCATAATCTGATATTTCCGCAGGAATTCATCAGACAGCGTAATTTTTCCGATACACTCTGCACTGCCTGTCATGCTCGCATTCATTTCCTCATCAACCCGCACTGTCAGCGTGCCGCCGGCCATGTGAACATAGACACACGGCTCTGTCAGTCCCAGCTGGTAAGCCACTCCGGCCGCTGCACAGCAGCTGCTGCCGGAAGCCAGCGTATAACCGGCGCCCCGCTCATAAACTTCTGTGTAAATATTGTTTTTATCCGCGATCCGGATAATCTGTGTGTTGATTCCATCCGGGAACCGCTCTGACTTTTCAAGTTTTGCACCGATTTCGCATACGGCTTCGCGGGAAATCTCCTCCATTGGAATAATACAGTGCAGGTTTCCCATCCACACACACGTACCTTCATACGTTTTGCCCTGGTAATCTACCGGAACATACTCGCTCTTTTCTTTGGCAATTTCAGACGGTTTTGCTCCTTTTTCCAGCGGCTCTGTCTGCCCGCAGTACAGTCTGCCCATGGAAATCGTCATCTCTTTCCCTTCCTCATTCTGATACCGTACCAAAACCTGGCGGCTTTGTGTCTGAAGCACAAACTCCTTTTTCACAACGTAACCTGCATCCTTGAGGTACTTTGCAAAAATGCAGATTCCATTTCCGCTGATCGCTGCCTCGCTGCCGTCCGGATTATAGATTTTTACACCAAGCTTCCCAAAAATCTGCACCGGCCCCACCAGAATTCCGTCAGAGCCTGCTCCAAACTGCCGGTTACAGATATTCCGGATATCCTCCGGCTTCAGCTCATAACTGTTTTTCATACAGTCATACACCAGATAATCATTTCCAAAACTGTGATACATCCCCAAAGTAAGCTCCATATAAAATCCCCCTGTTCTGTTTGAAAAATGAGTTTCCTTGTTACTTAGTATATTATTTAGTATAAAAAACATTTTCAGCAATAAAAACTAATATTATGCTTTATATATTGCAAATAATGCTTTATACTGAGTAAAATACCACCACAGCAAGCTGCGGGGCATTACACCCTATCGGCAATTTCCAGGGTCATGCAGGCATGACTTTGGCCCATTGCCGGAAGCAATAAAAAAGGAGGATATCATGCTTTTGCCAAGTACAGAACTGCAGAAACAAAAAACAGGATATCTGACCGAAGATTTCCGGATTTTCTATCTGACCACTGCGGAAAAACGTGATTTCCAGAGCCATTATCACGATTTCTACAAACTGCTGTATTTTGAATACGGAAGTGTAAGCTATTATATTGAAGGTGTAACGTATCACCTGCAGCCCGGCGACATTGTACTTGTCCCGGCAGGTGAAGTACATCGCCCGGTCATCCACGGCGCTCAGCCCTATCGGCGCCTGATCATCTATCTCTCACCTTCCTTTTTTGAACAATACAAAGCAGCAGACCTTGGACACTGTTTTTCTCTGTGTGCAGACCGCAGGGCCCACGTGATACGTCTGACAAATTTCCGCGAAAGCCGCCTCTATCCGTTAATACGGGAATTAACGTGTACCATACGGAACGATATCTCCGGGAAGAATTCCTTTTCCGTTGAGGCCGCCTCTCTGTATCAGTCCTGCATTCTCCTGCAATTCCTTCTTTTGCTGAATACGCTGGCCGAAGGAACCGGAAGCTTTTTTCCGGCTGCTTCCAGATCCAACCCACAGATCGCGCAGATTCTTTCCTATCTTAATGGGCATCTGTACGAAGATCTCTGCATTGACCAGATTGCGGATGCCTGCTACCTGAGCCGCTCCCATCTGATGCACCTGTTCCGAAAAGAAACCGGCTATACGCTTGGTATGTATATTACAGAAAAACGGCTTTTCGCCGCACGCACGATGATCCAGTCCGGTATTCCTGTCACACAGGCCTGCATGCAGAGCGGGTTTTCAAGCTATGCCGCCTTTTACCGCGCTTACCGCAAAAAATTCGGGGAAGCTCCGAAAACTTCCCCGAAATCCAATACTCCTGTCACCATCTTTGCACAGAATCCGCTTATCTCTGCGGAAGATTCCAGCACATCGGACCTTCCGTGAGCAGCTCCTGTTCCCGAAACAGTGCATCCACAACGCAGCGATAATCCAGAAGACTTTGCGCTTTGCGAATCTTTTTCACATACCTTTCATGGTCTGTAAACAGATGAATCATATAAATCCACATTTCTTTCATCCGGAAAAGCGCATTTTTATCCTCGCCAAAAATTTGACGGTACCCCTCCAGGACTTCATCATGAAACAAAAGGAGTCTTTCTTTCCCGGTTGCCTCCCCTGTCTTCAGGTACCTGATCAATCCAGGATTTGCGATCACACCGCGACCGAGCATAACGGCTGTCACCTGCGGAAAACGCGTGCAAAACTCCCGATAATCCCGGGCAGTCAGCAGGTTTCCATTGTAGCAGACCGGGAACGGATACTGCAAAGAAAGAATCTCCCCAAACACGTTCCGGTCCGGCTCTCCCCGGTAAAAATCCTTCTGCGTTCTCGGATGCACAATCAATTCAGAAAGCGGATATTGCCGGTATATTTCCATAAGTGTCAGTGCATCCGACGTGTTATCCTTTCCGATTCTTGTTTTCACTGAAACCCTGATCTCCACTGCCTCAAAAATCTGTTCCAGAAGCCGGTCCACCTCATCCGGATATGCCAGCAAACCGGAACCGCGTTTTTTTGAAACCACAGTCCCGGAAGGACAGCCCAGATTCAAATTTACCTCCTGATATCCCATTTCCTGCAAAACAGATGCTGTCCGCACAAATTCCCGCGCATCGTTTGTGAGAATCTGCGGCACCAGATCCAGTACTTGATTATGCTCCGGCAGAACGTCTCTGCGCTCCTTTGTCCGCAGAATCCGATTCTGGTCCGGTGCAATAAACGGCGTAAAATAACGGTCCGTACCCGGAAAGTACTTTTCCAGCGCATTCCTGTAAATATGTCCGGTAATTCCCTCCAAAGGGGCCAAATAAAATTTCATGCCAGTTCCGTTTTTCTCCTATCCCTGTTTCTTTCAAAATGTTTTTTTATACGCTTCAAAAATTCTGTCCTGATCTGCTCTGTTCCGACCTTTTCTATTTTTGCGCTTTTTTATTCCAGCCTTTTCTTTCCCAGCCGGACATCCTCCATCAGATCATTCAGATTTTCATCCAGATGATCAAACAGATAATTTTTGCCGCCTGTCTGCTTTTCCAGGTAATTCTTCCGGATCTCCTGCTGCATCTGCTGCACTTCTTCCAGAAGCCCCGCTGCTGACAGCCTTGCAGCTCCGGCGCCCATGATGATGATCTGTTCCAATGCATCAGACGTCGCAACAGTCACATGGTAGTCCCTGCTGATCTTCCTCACCGTTTTTTCAATATACTGATCCGCCGTCTCTGCTTCCTTTGTATAAACAACATGGATATTGTGATATGCAAGTACCTCCCCGGGGCCGCCAGTCACCTTATACGCATCAAAAACCAAAATCAGATGATTTTTCTTGTAACCCTGATAGTTACACATGATATCCATCAGCTTGTCCCGCGCGCTGTCAATGTTCACCTTTGCCAGCTCTTTCAGGTCATCCCATGCAAAAATAATATTATAACCATCCACGAGCAGATATTCTTCCTGCTCCGGCCTTGGTTTAATCCGCACACCTCCTGTTGGGGCTTCCACCCGGCGGCTCTTTGTATAGCGGCTGCGTTCCCGCGGTACTGCTCCGTAGGTCCGCGCAAATATTTCTTCCAGCTCTTTTTCATCTGCGCAAGGAGCGCTGTAGCCTCTTCCTGTCTGGCTGTCCCGCCGCCGCAAAAGCACCGGTTCTTCCCTTTCCTCCTCCGCATCAGATGCTGTCTCCTTCTGAAGAGTACTCTCCATATGCATATAATCCGGCACTTCGTCCCAGCCAACCACAAAACCGGCTCCATGCGCGCAGAATACGGAGCCCGTCGGATTCTCCAGATCCGCCTCCGAATCATAACCGATCTGCGCAATTACCTCCTGTGCATCATGGCACTCCTCATACCCTTTCAGCCGGCATGACAGCCGGCCGCGCCCTTTCGTATAAGAAATCAGTTCCCGCTGATAATCCCGCATCGTAATCACCGGAGCACTACCGGTAATTACTGCCACTTCTCCATCTATCATCGGAGGAGCAAAGCTTCCGTACATTTTCTGAATGTCCGTCATGGCACGGCCTGCGGATTCCACCGGCACTTCCAGGCAGAATTCATACACTGGCTCAAGCAGAATACTGTCTGCACATTTCAGCCCCTGGCGCACTGCGCGGTACGTAGCCTGACGGAAATCCCCGCCCTCCGTATGCTTCTGGTGCGCCCTTCCGGCTGTCAGCGTGATACGCATATCGGTAATCTCTGAACCTGTCAGCACGCCGCGATGCTGCTTTTCCTCAAGATGTGTCAGAATCAGCCTCTGCCAGTTGCGGTCCAGCACGTCCTCGCTGCACACACTTGCAAACTGCAGCCCGCTTCCACGCTCTGCCGGCTCAAGCAGAAGATGCACCTCCGCGTAATGGCGGAGCGGTTCAAAATGCCCGACTCCCTCAACCGGCGCAGCAATTGTTTCCTTATATACAATACTTCCTGAACCAAATTCCACCCAGATGCCAAACCGGTCGCGGATGATTTGTTTCAGAACCTCGATCTGTACCTCGCCCATCAGCTGAGCGTGAATCTCCCCCAGCTGCTCATCCCACACAATATGCAGTTCCGGCTCTTCTTCCTCAAGCTGCCGCAGCTGCAGAAATACGCGGTGTACATCACATTCCGGCGGTACCTCAATCCGGTAGGAAAGCACGGGCTCTAATACCGGAAGCTCCGCTTCCTTTTCTGCGCCAAGCCCCTCTCCGGCATACGTATATTCCAGCCCTGTCACGGCGCAGACCATTCCGGCAGTCACTTCCGGCACAGCGCGAAAACTGCCCCCGGAATAAATCCGTATCTGATCAGCTTTCTGTTCCCAAACTTCTATATTTTCCTGGCCTTCATCCCCGGCTGCCGGCCGCTTCCTGTCTGCCAATACTTCCTTTACCTTCAGGCTCCCTCCGGTAATCTTCATATGCGTCAGGCGGTTGCCCTGCGTATCTCTCGTAATTTTAAAAACACGCGCCCCGAATTTCTCCGGATACTCTGCCGCACGGCTGAAACTCCGGATTCCTCCAAGCAATTCCTCCACGCCCTGCAATTTGAGGGCAGAACCAAAATAGCATGGAAATACCCTGCGCGCTGCAATCAGGTCCGCAATGGCATTGTCTGAAATCTCCCCGGTTTCCAGGTATTGTTCCAGAAGAGCCTCATCACACATGGCCAGATTCTCCTGAAATGTCTCCCAGCCCTTCGCATCTGTCTCAGCTCTCCCAAGCGGCCCAAAATCCAGACATTTTCCATCCAGACGTTTTTCCAGCTCCCGCATCAGTGCTTCCCTGTCCGTCCCCTGCTGGTCCATCTTGTTGACAAATAAAAATACCGGAATGTGATAGCGTTCCAGCAAACGCCACAGCGTTTCCACATGTCCCTGTACACCGTCTGCCCCGCTGATCACTAGGACCGCGTAGTCCAGGATTTGCAATGTCCGCTCCATCTCAGCCGAAAAATCCACGTGCCCCGGTGTATCCATCAGCGTCACCGGAAGCCCGTCCAATACAAGCTCTGCCTGTTTCGAAAAAATCGTAATCCCTCTGGAACGCTCCTGTTCAAAATTATCCAAAAATGCATTCTGGTGATCCACACGGCCCAGCTTCCTTATGCTTCCGGTCAGATAAAGGATGCCCTCTGCCAGCGTTGTCTTTCCAGCGTCTACATGAGCCAGAATTCCCAGACAGATATGCGTATTTTGCTCATTTTTTTTATCTTTTGAGGTATCTCCCATGGAAAATGCCCCTTTCTGTTGTTTATGATTGCATCTTTTTCATCATAGCACAGAAAGGGGCATTCGTCGATAGAGTCCCTCCTTTTTCTAACCTTGTATTTTTTCTTCAATAATTACTTGATTCTTTTGTATATTACACAAAAATATGATATACTCGTATTATATTTTGTTCATTTACCAGAAAGGTGCGAGATATGGTCAACAGAAAACAGACGTATCAGGATGATTTCCGGATGCATTTAAAATCACTCGGTGTCTTCCTGCTTTTTATGCTGGTCAGTTTTCTCACATTTTTTTGTCTGATTCAAAAAGATGTCATAGAAAACACAGAAGCAATTATTATCAATAATGTGGATCGCCAGAGCGTCCACTTCACTGACACAATCACACTTCATTTTGAATATCTGGAAGGAATCGCGAGCCATTTTTCCGCCAGCGATGATCTCTTGTCAGAAAACAATCTTCAGCTTTTGGAATCCGTCAAAGAACAGTCCAGCCTGGAACTTCTGGCTGTCATCACTCCGGACGGGACAAGCACTTACAGCAACGGCATTAAAAAATCCGTCGCCTCGCGCAGGTATTTTCAGGAAGCGATCGCCGGACGTCGCGCGCTGAGCGCCCCCATTGTCAGCAAAGTCGACAACAAAACCACCCGTATTATCCTGGCAGTCCCGATTCTGCGTGACGGAAATGTAGTCGGTGTCATTGGCGGTTCCTGCGATGTATCGTCTTTAAGCACAATGCTTTTCGGCGATATCTATGACGGAGCCGGTTCTATTTTAATCGTTAATTCTGAAGGTGAAATCATTTCCTGTACTATGGACAATGAAAACCTCGATATTCAGCCAGAGGGCAATTTTTTTCTTTATTACAATGACACAAAGTTTCAGGGTGATGTCACGCTTGAGACAATCCGCCAGGACTTTTCGCAAATGCACGAGGGACTTGTGCTTTTCAAAAAACACGGCTGTACCCACTATATGGCATACCGGCCACTCAAGCTGAGTGACTGGTCCCTTTGCTACATTGTCCCGGCTTCTATTGCACAGCAGTCCTACCAGTTCGTCCTCGACTATGAACTTATCCTTTTTGGCACCCTGTTTGTTGCCACCTTATTGCTTCTGTTCGTGATTTTCCGTTCAAACAGTAAAAAGCAGCAGGAGCTCATTGCTTTTGGACAAACGGATGCTCTGACCGGAATCCTGAACAAACAGAGTACGGAAGACCAAATCAACGACTGGCTTGCAGATGAACGCTGCATCGGATATCAGGTCTTTATGATGCTGGATATTGACGGCTTCAAAAATATCAATGATGTTTTAGGCCACATGGCAGGAGATAAGATACTGCGTGAGCTTGGCGCTCTGCTTCGTCAGGAATTCCGTGAAACGGATATTGTGGGCCGAATCGGCGGAGATGAATTCTGTATTCTCGCAAAAAACAATGCCGTAGAACACACGGCTGCCCTCCGCGCTGACCGTCTGTGCCAGAGCATCCGCTGCCACAAATTCAGCGCAGTGCCCTCCGGCAATATCACAATCAGCGTCGGCGTCGCCATTTCCCCCATCCATGGCCGAAGCTATCAGGAGCTCTATATTGCGGCTGACAAGGCACTGTATGAAACGAAACGGAAAGGGAAGGATGGATATACGGTACTGAGGGATGTTGTATAAAAAGAGGTTGTCGGAAATAGCCAGCCCAAACAGGGGGGCAGATGTGGCTCGCATGAGTCATATCTGCCCCTAAAATTTTTCACAAAAAAGCCCCGAAAACACAATGTGTTCGGGGCTTTTGATAGCTTTTCGCCTGTATTGAAAAATCGATTAACGCTTGCTGAACTGCGGAGCACGACGTGCGGCTTTGAGACCGTATTGAAATTCTCTATATGCTGTTTTTCCTTGATATTCCGGGCTTTTTTGCCCTTTTGATTCTCGGTTGTCCTATTCCTTAACCATAAAAATAGGTTCTTTATTACTCATCCGTTTCAATCTCCAATCTCTTAAGAATGTCTCTTACAATTCCAGCATCCTCAATCAGAGTAATTCCAAAACACTTTTTCCCCGCATCTTTTAAGGATGCTCCTATATGGTACGCATTTTTCTTATCCAGGATTAAAAAGCGATCATGAAACACTTTTGTGTACCGTACTTCCAGCGAAGGATACTGGCTATTGAAATTATCAACATCTCCTTGCGATAATTTGGTTCTTTTCAATGTGTACATCACAACAGCTACATTCTCATTCTTTTTTGTGAGAAGATTCAACGTTCCTACATCCACATAGCCATCAATTAAAACAATTTCCTTTTTAGCCTTTTGAATCAGACTAACAATCAGTCTAAAAGCATCGTATATTTGGCCATCAAAAAACACTTTCTGATTTGCTTCCTCATGGTCTGATATATATTCAAATATCTGATCTAATTTTTTATCCGTTTGCTTTTGATATTCCAGTTGCTTTAATTCCACATTACTGATGCGCTCAAAAAGCAGAGCATTATTCGCAATAAATCGCCTCATTTCCACGAATGCACGCATAATACCAATGCTTACCTTAATTGCTACTTCACTATGCAGCACACTCGCTAACATAGATATTCCCTGCTCTGTAAATACATAAGGAAGTGTCCTGCGACCACCATAACTATTTTCCTCCTGTACAAAACTTGAAATGCCAAACTGGCATTTCAAGTTTTGTAATTGATTATCTATCCTTTTATATTTTTCTTCCGAAATCTTCCCCAAGTTGTGGAAGATTCATCTTAAAGCCTCCGCAAGCTGTGGACAATTTTCTGTTTTCAAATATGTTTCAAAATCAATTCAAACCATTCTGACCCAATGCTTGATTTACCACATCAAAAAGCTGCTCAGGCTTATTGTATTTTACCTTCGCATAGATATCCATAGTTGTTTTACTGTTCTCATGTCCTGCCAGATACTGAACGGTCTTTGGATCAACACCCGCATAGAGGAGGTTCGTAATGTAGGTATGTCGAAGCTGATGTGGCGTCACATCAAAATCTATCATATATTGGATCTTAGGATTGTTTTTCTGCGTCATCCCAAGCGTTGGTTTGACTGTACACTTAATGCTCTGCCCATTTACATATTTATAATATGCTCTCTCTTTCGTAGAACGAACAGTCACATATTTCCAAACCCGCTGAAATTGAGAGTAGGAAAGGGGCTGTCCCTGGCTATCAGCAATTACATATTCCGATATGGAGTTTGCTTTCGTTTCACGCAGACAATCTACCAGACACTTCGGAATCGGAATATCCCTTTTTGCCGCTGCAGTCTTTAAGATCTCTGAAATCGCAGGTCTGTTATGTTCTGACCGCCATGCTCTCTGCACAGCGATATAGGGAGTCGATTCGTCTAGGAATACACAATCCCATTGCAGCCCAAGCGCTTCCTCTCTACGAAGCCCAGAATACAAACAAATCATAATAAACAGATATGGCGGCAGTCCCTTGACCGCGTCTAACAACACCTCCACTTGCTGGTCCGTCAAGGCCTCCTTCTTTTTCATTGGCTTTCCCCCCTTTGCACATATTCCTACACATGGGTTATAAGTAATTAGCTTACTGCGCTCTGCCGAATAGAAAATGCATTTGATAAGCATATTTACTGTATTATATAACCCCTCTGATTTTTTCATCAGTGGCACAAGCGCCAGGCGAATATCATCCGCAGTCACTTCCTCCATATACATATCGCCCAAGGGTTTGACGATATAATTTTTCATGTCGGAAGTATATCCTTTCAAAGTAGCTGAAGATACTTTTGCAGATTGCATTAATAGCCACTTCTCACAATATTCTCCAACAGTCGGATGCTTTTGATGAAAAATGATCTCCTTGATCTGCTTTTTCGCTGCCAACTGCTTTTCATACAGTTCTTCACAAGTGGTCGCATACAAACTGACCTGCTTACCGTCCGCATCCTGAATCCGTGTTCTATAATACAGGATTCCTTTTCTCATAACAGTTCCGTACTGCGGAACACTTCTATTTTTCTTTGCCATATAGATTTTCCTTTCCTGATAATGGACGTTTACAACTTACATCCTCGTTTTATCAGAAAGCTTGAATTTAATCAAAGATACGAATTGGTGAAACAAAGAGCGAGACATCTTTGCCTCGCTCTTGCTTCATTTTCTCTTTTACATTACCATTTATGCTCTCACGCCATCCCATTGAGCAAATGCACCGCCCATACTTTTGACTAGCTCATCCGGTCTATTGTATTTGACCTTAGCATAGATGTCCATTGTGATTTTACTGCTTTCATGACCTGCCAGATATTGAACTGTTTTGGGGTCTACCGATGAGTGAATCAGATTTGTAATATATGTATGCCTCAGCTGATGTGGCGTCACTTCAAAATTCAGGCTGTAAACCACCTTACCGTTATGAGCTGCTTTTTCTCCCAAAACAGGTGTGACCGTATGCTTCACCCTCTTTCCGTTTTCATATCGATAATAAACCCGCTCCTTAACCGTTCTGGTAACGATGTACTTCCAAAGCTGCTGAAACTGTGTGTAGGATAACGGTTCACCTTCCCGATTCGTAATCACATACTCCGAAGTTGAATTTACCTTTGCTTCCTTTAGACAGTCTGCCAAACAGATAGGCAAAGGAATATTTCTCTCTGCTGCTTTTGTTTTCAATTCATCAAGAATCACTGGTCGATTATTCTCTGTATGCCATGCCCTTCGTACCGTTAAATAAGGATACTCTGTATCCAAGTAAACAGAATCCCATTGCAAAGCAAGAATTTCTTCCCGTCTTAATCCTGCATACAGGCCAAGCATGACAAATACATACGGTGGAAGCCCTTTAATGGTCTCCAATAAACGTTCTACCTGCTCATCTGTTAGAGCTTCTTTCTCTTTCTGCGGAATGCCTCCACCCTTTGAAGTCAGATAGACCGTCGGATTACTATCAATGATCCGGCTTTCCTTTGCTGCCCGGAAAATGGATTTATAGAGAACAACCACCGACTTATACACCGAAGCTGATTTTTTAGAAACGGGAACAAGTGCCACTTGAATATCATCTAAAGTCACATCTGCCATCCGCATATCGCCCAATTCCTTAATAATGTGTCGCCTGACCTTTGATGTATAATCAGTCATTGTAGTAGCCCGTACATGAACCGACTGCATCAACAGCCACTTTTCGCAGTATTCTGCAACAGTGGGAGATTTTCGACAAAATGTATCGTTTTCAATCTGCTCCAAAGCATTCAGTTCCTTATCATATAATTCCTCAGGTGTCCTTGCATAAAGAGCCACCAATTTACCATCTGCGTCCTGAACTCTCGTCCTGTAATAGTTAAGATCGTTTAAAGTAACTGTACCATATTGTGGAATCGCTCGTTTTCTCTTTGCCATTCCGTCACCTCCTAAAAAGTCTCCAGCGCTGTATCTTTGTTTTACCAGACATCTCTCATTCTCTCAAGGATATGGCTTAGTTTACGAGCTTCCATTTCGGGATCTGCGGTAAGTTGTATTCCTCTCAACAGGTTTTGCCCTGTAAGTACATTTTGCAATATACTCCTGAAGACCTGCCGCAGTAAAATATACACAACCATTCTGAACATACTGCACATAAGAAATCAAGCCGTTGTTACGGGCTGCATCCAGCGTTGTAATGCTGATTCCTAAAATCTCAGCAGCTTCTTTTCGTGTAATGAGCTTTTCCATAGATCATATTTCCTCCAATCTGTCAAGGTTATCATCGTACTTTCAAAATCACATGAATACGCTGGTAGCCAAAACTACCAGCGCATAGTATCTGATTTTGAACAAAAACGATTCGAGGTTAAAGCAATCGTTTCTTATATAATCCAGTTTTCGCCACATTTGCCACGCTCCCCTGGCGCTAGGAACATAACAGGCCTCCGCTGGCGCGGCTGTCATAACTCCACAACGCCGTTTTACTCATGCGCCGCAGGGTTCCCCCCAAGTCTTTGGCGGGCCGTGAGGAAGTATCTTTAA
>CAOJHI010000050.1 GCA_948436005.1 uncultured Lachnospiraceae bacterium | reverse complement strand
CCTGTGACCTTTCCGCCTCTCGCCTCAATAAATGCTTTCAATTCGTTCCGGTTTTCAAAATGATCTAAGCTGCCGGTAATTACAAATACTTTTCCCGCAAATACCTGCACCATGGCAGAGGCCTCCGGCTGTTCAATCTCAAGCTCCCCGCAAAGAAGATCAAGGTTTTCTGCATTTACCGGGTCCGCAAAATAACTGGCCACAGCTGCTGCAATGATCGGTCCAAGTCCCTCTACTGCCGCTATCTCTTCTTCATCGCTTTCACTGATCCGTGCCAGATCATAATCAAAATGGCGGCACAGTAGTTTGGCATTTGCAACCCCGATATTAGGAATTCCCAGACTGTAAATGAGCCGTGGGAGCGTTGTCTGTCTTGCATGTTCAATACTCTGAATCAGATTATGATAGGACTTTTCTCCGAATCCGTCCATCTCCACAATTTCATCTTTATAATCAGACAGATGGAAGATATCTGCGAACCGGCGAATATAACCTTTTGCAATAAATTTTTCCAGCGTTGCCTCAGAAAGTCCTTCAATGTTCATTGCATCACGGCTGACAAACAGTGTAAATGACTTGATTTTCTTTGCACTGCACTGCGCATTCATGCAATACAGTGTCTCTACCTCATTTACCGAGCGCACCGCGGTTTTTCCTCCACACACAGGGCATGTTTCCGGTATCCGGATACTGTCGCTCCCTGTCAGGTTTTCTGCAATCTGCGGGATAATCATATTTGCTTTGTACACCGTAATCGTGTCGCCAACCCCCAGGCGCAGCGCTTTCATGATACTCAGATTGTGGACGCTTGCCCGGCTGACTGTCGTTCCTTCCAGCTCTACCGGTTCAAAAATAGCCACCGGATTAATCAGTCCGGTTCGTGACGGGCTCCATTCGATCTCCAGAAGCTTCGTTTCTCTGGTTTCATCCTGCCATTTAAATGCAATCGAATCCCTCGGGAATTTGGCAGTCCTGCCCAGAGACTGGCCATACGCTATGTCATCATAAGTGACAACCAAACCATCAGACGGAATGTCATAATGCTGTATTTTTTCCGCAAAATAATCAACGGCAGCTTCTATTTTTCCCGCATCAGCGACGCGGTACTCCACAACATCGAACCCCTGCGCTCCAAGCCATTCAAACTGTGCAGCCCTCGAATTATGAAAATCGATCCCATCCGCTTTTACAAGGGAGAAAGCATAAAACCGTACATGCCGGCTCGCTGTAATCTCATTATTCAGCTGCCTTACCGATCCGCTGCAGAGATTCCGCGGATTTTTATATTTTGCATCAATATCTCCGATTTCCTCATTGATCTTTTTGAACTCTGTATACGTAATCACTGCTTCACCGCGCAGAATCAGCTCCCCCTGGTAGGCAATACGCAGCGGTATATTCTGAAATACTCTGGCGTTGTTCGTAATCACTTCGCCAATCTCTCCGTTTCCGCGTGTAACTGCTTTCGCAAGGCTTCCGTTTTGATAAGTCAATACAACCGTAAGTCCATCCAGCTTCCATGAAACAAGTACTTGATGATCGCCTGCAAACTCTGCAAGCTCTGCACGCTCTTTTGTCTTGCCAAGCGAAAGCATGATCGTCTCATGACGCTCTTTGGGCAAAGCTTCCAACGCCTCATATCCAACTGTCACAGTCGGACTTCCTGCCAGTACAATGCCGCTGTCGCGTTCCAGCTTCTGAAGCTCATCATACAGCCTGTCATACTCAAAATTACTCATGAGCTCCTGATTATCCTGATAGTATGCTTTTGACGCTTTTGTAAGCTGTTCAGATAATTGTTTCATCCGTTCGATCTGCTGATTCATCTGGCTCTCTGATTCCTTTCCTGTCTTCCCGGGTTCTGCTCCAACTGCTCCTGCAGTACCGCCAGCTCCCTGCGTGTTACACTTCGGTATTCCCCTGGCTGCAGCTTTCCAAGTTCAATATTCATAATCCGGACACGCACAAGACGCGTCACGTTATAATGAAACGCTGCACACATCCTTCGTATCTGGCGGTTCAGCCCCTGTGTCAGGATAATGCGGAACTGCCTCTCACCTGCCAGCGATATTTTACATGGCCGTGTTTTTACTTCAAGCTCAGAAAGATACACGCCGGCAGACATCTTTTTCAGAAATTCAGGGGTTATTTTTTTGTCTACTGTAACAAGATACTCTTTTTCATGATAATTACCAGCACGCATAATTTTATTCAAAATATCGCCGTTATTGGTCATCAGAAGCAGACCTTCTGAATCCTTATCCAGTCTTCCGACCGAAAAAATACGTTTCGGATAATTCATCAGGTCATAAATAGTCTTGTCATCCCACCGCTTATCTGTCGTACAGACAACACCCCTTGGCTTATGAACCGCCAGCAGGACCATCTCCTTTTCCCGCACTACCTCATTGCCTTTGACAAGAACCTTCGATCCCGGCAAAAGCTTCATCCCGCAGACTGCCGGCCGGCCATCTACCAAAACCTGTCCTGCTTCGATCAAACGATCCGCTTCTCTCCTGGAGCATACGCCTGCATCACTTAAATATTTATTTAACCGGATTTCTCCAACAATCTTCTCTTTCACAAATCCCATATGTATTAACCTCGCTATGAGCACTTATGCTTCTTGAACTACTAATGTTCAAGAAGATAGTGACCGTATTTGGGTCACTTACGTTAGTTTAACACAAGAGAATCCCTGGTACAATAAAAGTTTTCCCCGCAAACAATAAAATAGAAACTTTTTCCCTGCGCATAGAAAGCTGCTGCAAAATGCAGTCGAACTATATTCTTGTGCATTTTGCAGCAGCTTTCTTATGTTATCTTGTTATCTGTGTATAAGCGCCTTGCCGACACTCCTGCCGGACACTACCCCAAATATTGGGACATCACATACCCCTCAATCGTTGTCCCATTTGTTGTATAACGAATTTTCGACCATCCGCTCTCAAGGTTCTCAAGAACCTCCACTGTCTGTCCAGCTGTAAGCACACCGTAAAGCGCTGCATCTGTGGAAGCCTCGCCACGTACATTCACTTCTGTCGTAGCCGACATCGTGCCTGTCGTAGTACCTGTTACCGGTGTGTCGCTGTTTCCGTCTCCGCCGGACGTATTATCTGTCTGTGCCGTACCTGCATTACTGTCCGGCTCAAGCAATTTTTTCAGTTCCGAGTCCGCTGCTTTCGCATCTTCCAGCTTTTTGTCCACATCTTCGCTGAGCGCCTGCACATCGTCATCTGTCATCCGCTCTTTCAGATAGGATTCCTGCTCCGGATGGGCATTCGTATCTGCAATCACCAGCTTACCCTCACTGTTTGTAATCAGATAAAGGCCCCTCAACCCAGGTACTAAAGTCGTAATTCCAGTCAGTTTTGCATCAAAATAAATAAATACCACATACGAACCTTCTGTCAGGCCCGGTTTGGAATATGTCATAATATTGCTGTAGGATTCTACCGCCGTATCACTCGTCTCAACATCCGTGCGCTCTTTGTCGTCAAATGTTTCATACATATTTACAAGTGCATCATAATTTTTGCTTCCGCGTGCGGAGTAGTATTCTTTTACCAGCTGCAGAACCTCTGCCTGATCCTTTACAAGCGTAGACGAAACCCTTCTCTCCGTCCCTGCTTCGGTAGCCCCTTCCGTAACTGCCTGCTGCTCGTTTTTCTTTTCTTTTGGGGAACCCAGCCCACTCACCAGCCTGATCGCAAAAAAAGCAATCACGAGAAGCAGAATCCCTGCAAGTCCAAGCAGAATATACCGCAAATTGTCGGAAATCCACTCTTTCAAATTATCTAACATTTGTTCTCCCCCTGCTATTAATTATCGCTGAAATTTTACGGCTCTGGCCTCAAATAAATTGAGACAAAAACCATGCCTTATTAAACATTAATAGCTTAATAAGTACAAATTTCAGAATAATTTTAGCATATTTATAAATATATGTAAAGTGAACGTTTCTTAAAGAAATCCTAATATTATATTATTGAAAAGTGCCTAAAAACGGCACTTTTCGATTGTTTTATGACTACTATATGTCCGGCGGCAGCATAACACCTGCCGCCTGCTCTGCTGTCACTTTACAGATAACTTGTCCCTATTACATACACTACTCACCTTTTCAGAAATTTATTCATCGCATCTGCAACCGTCTAAGTTCATTTTCAATCCGATTGACACGAATGAAAAGCATTTCTTTTTCATGGTTCACACGCAAAGATCTTTCAAGCTTCCGACTCAAGTCAAGATGGCCTTCTGCAATAATACGAATATTTTTATTCGTCTCATTTTCCAAAGTCATCTGCACATCCGAGACTTTGTTTTCTAACACAACAGCCCTGTCTTCCAGTTTTCCCTGCATATCTGTTACACGATTATCCAGCACCGTTATTTTTTCTTCCAGTTTTTCCTGTATATCCGTAACACGATTATCCAGCACCGTTATTTTATTTTCCAATACTGTCATTTTACTTTCCAGTTCTGTCTGTACATCTGTAATACGGTTATCCAGTACTGTCATTTTATTTTCCAATACTGTCATTTTGTTTTCCAGTTCTGTCTGTACATCTGTGATACGGTTATCCAATACTGTCATTTTTCTTTCCAGTTCTGTTTGCACATCTGTGATACGGTTATCTAATGCTGATATTTTATTTTCAATAGACGTTTGCACATCCAAAATTCTGGTATCTATTTTTTGTAATTCATTTAGGATCAGTTTCATTTCTTCTGTCATCGCATTACCTCCTGCTGTATTTATCAACTTTTATTTTGTAGCAAAAATCCTGTAAGAAGCTATCAATATATTTCACATTTTCAGTCAATAGAAGTCTTTTTTCGCGGACTCTCTTAAGTTACATTATGATATACTCTGATCATTATAGCAAGCTTCTTTTCACTTTTCTGCGCTTATGCCAAAAAACAGCTTCTCAAGCTTTTTTCTGTTCTTTTTTGAATAAAGAAACCTCTTTACCCACATCTTTAACCACACCTTATCTAAAAATAAGCAAAATCACCGCTTTACTTTTCAGACAAATCATGCTATTATAATTAGGCAATTTCAAAAGCACCTGTAGCTCAGGGGATAGAGCAGTGGTTTCCGGTACCACGTGCCGGGGGTTCGAATCCCTCCAGGTGTGCTAAAAAGCAGCTTTTATAAGCTGCTTTTTTGTATGTGTTAAAAATATCCGTGAAAAATTTATAACGAATTAGCTTCCCATGCTATCAAAAGATGCCTATCCTGTCGTCGATAACGGTATACTGATTCCCCTAAAATTTCTTCCAAAGCCACGTGTTCCTGATTGATATCATGCACCATCTGGTGCAATTCCTCGGGCCGTATATCCTCTGCTGCTGGTACAATCATACATTCATGAATGCTGCTTGGCAGTACAAAAAAGTCACTGTCCAGCTTTTCTGCGATAGCCTCCAGTACCGGATTCAGAATCAGGTTCACTGCCCCGTAACATCTTTCTGTATTTGTCAATACATACATTGGAAAAAGAGGCTCTTCCTCTTCCGGAAAGTTCCCAAGCAGCTCTGCCAGCATATCGCTGATTTCGATCAATTCATAGGGATGAAAATGGATGGTATTACTGATCGCAGCGTCATGAATTTCCTCAAGATCCGCATCCCACAGTTCAAGATGTGCATTCTGTATCAGAATATTACCTTTTCCGATCAGCTCATCCTCCACAGGACAATGGTACACAATGGCTAAATCCAGAAATCTCTGATGTGGCACCCGTTCCAATAGATATCTGTTTCTCTCAAAATTAACAAGTTTGCATGAAATGCACTCTCTTACTTTTTCATAATCTGTATAAAAAGATAAATCAATGCTTCCGCAGGTTTTCTTTTGTTTGTAAACTTCCAGTATTTCGTCTGCTATCTCCTCAAGCGTTTTTCCTGTTTGGTACTTTTCATAGTATGGAGCCAGATCAATAACAGGGGCAATATTTCCTTCTGTCTGCTGTATCATCATACTTGCTGCATCTTCTCTGTTGTTTTTCATCAGGCGACTGACAGAAATTTTTGTTTCACGTCCTGCTTTCTCCTGTACGGTAAGTTTTACTTGCTCCAAAAATTCTACGTACTCCAATCAACAACCACCCTTCTCAATCATTTTTAACTGGAAATTTGTGTGAATCACACTGCGATGCGCATACGCGCCAGAATTTACATCTCTTACTATATCATTAATATTCACATATTGCAAGTAATTATTTCTTTTTTATCTAAACTTTTATTATAAGACAAGGGTTTTAAAAGTTACTGCTGCTACAGTACCATAAAAAATCGAGGCGCAACAAAATCCGTCTTACTTATCACGCATAACTAATCATCTTTACGAGTAATTTAAGTATACATAAAAAAACCGTGAATCTGATACTATGATCCAATTCACGCTTCTTATTCATACAAAACACACGGTCATATAAAACACACGAAACATGCGTCAATATACCACTCCATACACAACAACCTTATCGGCTGTTTCCTATCTGTTCTAAATTTATACTCTGGACAGATACTCTCCTGTTCTCGTATCAATCTTCAGCTTATCGCCAGTCTCAACGAACAGCGGTACGTATACCACAGCCCCCGTCTCAACAGTAGCCGGCTTCGTAGCACCTGTCGCTGTATCTCCTTTAAAGCCCGGCTCTGTCTCAGTAACTTCAAGTTCTACAAAAAGAGGCGGCTCTACTGCAAATACATTGCCATTATGAGAACAGATCTTTACCATCTCATTTTCTTTTACGAACTTCAGTGCATCGCCAATCGCATCCTGGTTCAGGGCAATCTGATCGTAGGTCTCTGTATTCATGAAATGGAACAGGTCTCCGTCTGTGTAAAGATACTGCATCTCGACACGGTCGATACGGGCCTGCGGGAACTTCTCAGTCGGGCGGAACGTCTTCTCAACCACACCACCATTGATAATATTTTTTAATTTTGTTCTGACAAATGCAGCACCCTTACCAGGCTTTACATGCTGGAATTCAATAATCTGATAAATATTTCCTTCCATCTCCAGTGTAACGCCGTTTCTAAAATCGCCTGCTGAAATCATTGTTATTATTCCTCCTTATATTTATCCAAACAGGATTTTCTCGAAATCACATTTAGAAAAGTCTGTTCTTTCCCTTTGGCAACATACACGCCTGTAATATTTTACCGTATCCGGGCATTTTTTTCAACTGTTTTTTTAGAAAGCTTGACACACTCTTTTACTCCCCATAAAATAAAATAAAACTTATTTTCGCATTACAAAATAATTCACACAAAAAGAGGTATCTGACTATGATCATTAAACATGGACATATCCTTTCTCCAGGAACGAATGAACAGTTTTTTGCAGATCTTCGCATTACAGAAGATAAAATCACAGAAATCGGCACTTTAGAACCACGGGAACAGGAAACCGTCATCAACGCAGCAGGCTGTATGATAGCTCCCGGTCTGGTTGACGTACATGTTCACTTCCGTGACCCTGGTTTTACTTATAAAGAAGATTTGCATACGGGTGCTTGCTCAGCCGCTGCCGGAGGCTTTACGACAGTCGTTTGTATGGCAAACACCAATCCTGTTACTGACACAGAACAACAGTTATGTGACCTCATTTCCCGGGCCAGGCAGGAAAAAATCCGTATCCTTTTCGCCGCTGCTGTCACAAAAGGGCTGAAAGGCATGGAGCTTACTGATTTTGAAACGCTTGCCAAACATGGAGCAGCCGGTTTTACGGATGACGGAATCCCGCTTCTGGATGAAAAACTGACAGAAGCTGCAATGTTGCGTGCAAAAATGCTCGGCCTGCCGCTCTCTTTTCACGAAGAACACCCTGCTTTCATTGAAAAAAGCGGCACACACCGTACCGCCCCTTCCATTGCTGAAGATATCATGGTTGCACGGGACTGCATGCTGGCCCTGCACACAGGAGCTGCCGTCAACATCCAGCATATCAGTTCCAAAAATTCCGTTGCACTCGTCCGCACCGCAAAGGCACTTGGCGCCAAAGTCTTTGCAGAGGCAACTCCCCATCATTTTTCCCTGACAGAAGAAGCAGTTGCACTTCATGGTACCTATGCCAAAATGAATCCCCCTCTTCGCACAGAGGAGGACCGGCTCGCTATTATTGAAGGCCTGAAAGACGGTACGATTGATCTGATTGCCACAGACCATGCGCCGCACAGCACACAGGAAAAGCACCAGGAAAACTTTTTCTCCTGCCCAAGCGGTATCATTGGCCTTGAGACCGCTTTACCGCTCGGTATCACAAACCTGGTTCAGCCGGGACATCTCACCATGATGCAGCTTCTTGAAAAAATGACAGTCAATCCTGCAAAGCTGTATTCCATAAATGGGATGGCTGTCCAGGACTCCTCTGCCCTTCTGGCAGAAAAGACTGCCTCGTCCTTTTACGGCTCCATTCGTCCCGGCTGCGTTGCTGATCTTGTTATTTTCAATCCTCAGGAACGCTTCACAGCAGGAAATTATCAGTCAAAATCAGAAAACACTCCGTTTACCGGAATGGAACTCTCCGGTAAAATCAAATACACCATATGCGGAGGAAAAATTGTGTGGAGCTGACACAAAAAAGTATCATCAAATCTTCTTCTCACGTTCAGACAGCCCGGAGGCTTTTTCCAGTTTAAACAATTACACGCAGCAGGTGGCAGAAATTTTAAATTTTTCTGCCACCTGTTTCAACTATCCGAGCATTTCCCGAAGATCTTCCTCTGGCGTAGAGATAAGGGCAATATTAAATTTCTCTGTTAAAAAGTTCAGTACATTCGGAGAAATGAACGCAGGAAGCGTCGGTCCGAGCCGGATATTTTTAATTCCAAGATGCAAAAGCGTAAGCAAAATACACACTGCTTTCTGCTCATACCAGCTCAGCACCATACTGAGCGGCAAATCATTCACGCCACAGTCAAATGCTTCTGCAAGTGCCACCGCAATCTGAATAGCCGAGTAAGCATCATTACACTGGCCAATGTCCATTATGCGTGGAAGTCCGCCAATTTCGCCGAGAGCCAGATCATGAAAACGGTACTTGCCGCAGGCAAGCGTCAGGATAATGCTGTCCGCAGGTGTCTGCTTTACAAACTCCGTATAATAGTTGCGTCCCGGCCTTGCTCCGTCGCATCCGCCTACCAGGAAGAAATGCCTGATCGCACATGCTTTCACAGCATCAATCACTTTGTCTGCAACAGACAGAACCGTATGATGGCCAAAACCGGTCATCACCTTATTTCCGCCGTTGATTCCGGTAAAATGCATATCAGCCGAATAACCGCCAAGCTCCAGCGCTTTTTCGATGACAGGTGTGAAATCTTTCTCTGTTCCAATGTGCCTGATTTCCGGATAGGATACTGCTTCTGTCGTAAATACACGGTCAGAATAGCTTGCTTTCGGCGGCATCAGACAGTTTGTCGTAAATAAAACCGGAGCCGGAATATCCGCAAACTCTTTTTGCTGGTTCTGCCAGGCCGTACCAAAATTTCCTTTGAGATGAGAATATCTTTTCAGTTCCGGATACGCATGTGCAGGGAGCATTTCGCCATGCGTATAGACGTTCACGCCTTTCCCCTCAGTCTGTATCAGAAGCTGTTTGAGATCATACAAATCATGGCCTGATATCACAATAAACGGCCCTTTTTCAACAGATAATGTTACCTCTGTCGGAACGGGGTTCCCATACGTTTCCGTATTTGCTTTATCCAGCAGCGCCATACAGTTCAGATTGACCGCCCCTACTTCCATTACAATCGGTAGCAGTTCCTCCATTCCCCAATCCATACCAATGGCCAGAAGGGCCTTGTAGAAAAATCTGTTCACCTCTTTATCCGTATACCCGAGCACTGCTGCGTGGTAAGCATATGCTGCCATGCCCCGGATTCCAAACAAAATCAGTGATTTTAAAGAACGGATATCTTCATCTGCATTCCACACAAGATTCATGTCATAGTTGTCTGTCTTTCCACTACCGGAATCACATGCAGGACAATCTGAAACAAATTTTTCCTTTTCTGACTTCACACGCTCCATAAGCGCCAGAATCGTTTCGTTATTGAAATTGACATTCGTAAGGGTCGCAAACAGCCCTTCTATTACCACCTGATCTGCGGAAGAAGCTATGAGATTTTCCCTGCCCTTTGCTACACGGGCAAGCCCTATCAATGCGCCTGTCAACTCATCCTGCAATCTGGCCGTGTCAGCCTTTTTGCCGCAGACACCTGCCGCACCCGTGCAGCCTTTACACCCTGCCGTCTGTTCACACTGAAAACAAAACATTTTGTGATCCATTCTATTGTCCCTCCTGCTGTTATAATCTGAGCATGATTTACCAAAGGCTTTCCTTGACCTTCTGGTTCGATTGTAATACAATACAAGAAACAATTCAGTTGTTTTTACAACAGAAATGAGGTTTTTATGGATAAATATTTGCCAGTTCTGAAACGGACACAGCTTTTTTCCGGAATAGGAGAAAAAGAAATCACAGCCATGCTTCATTGTCTGCAGGCAAAACTTCATACCTATGAGAAAGGGGAATCTGTATTTCGACAGGGGGAATACTTAAATGATATCGCAGTCCTGGTTCATGGCAGTCTGCACATTCAAAGAGATGATTATTGGGGGCATCACAGTATTATCAACACGATCCATGTGGGAGAAATGTTTGGTGAAGCCTACGCTGCACCTGACAGTGGAGCAATTCTGAATGACGTGGCAGCAATAGAAGACAGTGCCATTGTACTCTTTGATATCAACAAAATACTGACGACCTGCCCCTCTGCCTGCAAATTCCATTCAACAGTTATAAAAAATCTGTATTTTGCCATATCTGCCAAAAACAGGAGCCTGATGCAAAAGCTCAGCCATATGAGCAACCGTTCCACACGTGAAAAGCTCATGTCGTACCTGTCAGAAGAAGCAAAAAAACAAAACAGCAGTACCTTTTCCATCTCCTTTAACCGCCAGCAGCTTGCTGATTTTCTGTCCGTTGACCGAAGTGCAATGTCAAATGAACTGTGCAAAATGAGGGACGAGGGACTGCTCCAATTTCATAAAAATAATTTTACACTGCTGGAATAAAAACAGAAACATACGGAACCGGCGGCAAATGCTCCTGTCATTACTGCCGCTCACTCTTCCATTTTAATATATCATCCAGCCGTTCTTTTACTTCTTTTTCCCTGCCCTGAACCGTGGGCTCATAATATCTGCGCCCAGCCAGAGTATCCGGAAGGCATTGCATCTTTGTCAGCTTTTCCTGCGTATCATGCGCATACTGATAGCCTTCTCCGTAATGCAGCTCTTTCATGAGATTTGTCGGTGCATTACAGATCTGCAGCGGCACAGGCTCTGCCGGCATTTCCCGGATATCCTTTTTACACGCCTCACAGGCAAGGTAAAGCGCATTTGATTTGGGCGCCATGGAGAGATAAACCACTGCATGGGTCAGATGCACATCGCATTCCGGCATCCCCAGAAAATGGCACGCCTGATACGCCGCCACAGCGACCCGCAGCGCTTCCGAATCCGCCATACCGACATCCTCGCTCGCAAAACGAATCAGCCTCCGCGCAATATAAAGCGGCTCTTCTCCTCCATCCAGCATCCGGCACATCCAGTAAACAGCAGCGTCCGGGTCACTGTTCCTCATGGACTTATGCAGCGCAGAAATCAGATTGTAGTGGTTTTCTCCATTTTTATCGTACAAAAGAGATCGCCGGTTCATACATTGTGCCAACACATCCTCCTCCACACAAAGAACGCCTCGCTCATCCATTCTGCCATTGAGCACAGCCATTTCCAGCGTATTCAGAGCCGTTCTCGCATCTCCGTTTGAAAAACCAGCAATCATTGAAAGCGCTTCTTCTCTGATCGAAATTTCCAGATTTCCAAAGCCCTTTGGGCTTTTCAGCGCATGCTCAAGCAGACGCAGCAAATCTTCCGCTTCCAGCGCCTTCAAAATAAATACCTTACACCTCGAAAGCAAAGCCGAATTAATCTCAAAAGAAGGATTTTCCGTCGTTGCACCGACCAGAATCACACTCCCTTTTTCCACCCAGGGTAAAAACGCATCCTGCTGTGCTTTATTAAAACGGTGAATCTCATCCGCAAACAGCAGCGTCCGGATTCCATACCGCCGGTTATTCTCTGCCTGCTGCATGACTTCCTTGATCTCTTTGATTCCACTCGTCACTGCACTGAATTCTACAAATTCCGCCCGCGTCTGCTTTGCAATGATTCTCGCCAGCGTTGTCTTCCCAACTCCGGGCGGTCCCCAGAAAATCATAGAAGAAATCTGATCCTGTTCAATCAGGCGGCGCAGGATTTTTCCTTCCCCAATGAGATGCTGCTGTCCCACATACTCATCCAGGCATTCCGGCCGCAGCCTGCTCGCCAGCGGCGACAACTGCTCCCGGTCATCAAATAAGCTCATCTGTCCCATCATACGCTTCATCCTCCCCGTTTTCTGCCTTACCTGTCATTTCCGTCAACCGCGGGACAATATATCTCTGCAATCACTTCCCAGTCCCCGTCTTATCTTTCCTCTTATAAAAATACAGAACAACCCGCTCCAGATACCGCTTCAGCACAATCTGAATCTCCTCCTTCGGATGAATCGGCTTCACCAAAACAGAATAAATCCCAGCCCGATTCGCCCCATACACATCCGTAAAAAGCTGATCTCCGACAAACAGCGTACTCTTTAAATCCGTATGCATCAGCTCCATAGCTCTCCTGTAATTTTTCACTGACGGCTTATGCGCATTCTCAATAAAATGCACCTGAATCTCTTCATTAAACATCTCCACACGCGGCCTCTGGTTATTCGAAAGCAGACAGCACGAAAATCCCAGCCCCTTCAAACGGCCAAACAGCTCCTTCGCCCTCTCGTCCGCCGGCGCCCCATGCGGCACCAACGTATTATCAATATCAAAAATAATCCCCCGATACCCCTTCCGGTAAAACCCTTCAAAATCGATCCCATACACAGAATCCAGATATTCCTTCGGGTAAAATGCCTGCAGCATATCTTCTCCTCTCCATTCTAACATTACTTCTCACACTTTTATACCCCGCCACAAAAAACAGAATCTCATAATAATACAAAAAAGGTGATTACCCAGTTCGCCCCCCTGTTTTTATACTATTTATCCAGCTTCATCTGTTTTTTGTATCTTTTGCAATTACCAAAATTTCATATAAAATCGCCAAGCTTCTTGAAAAAACAGCCCCAGGTGCCAGATACAAAATAAGGGGTGACTTCTTTGTCCGGAACCCCGTTTTTGTATCTGGCACCTGGGGCGTCCTCCTGTCAAACACTTCCTCAATCTCTATTCCAGTTTCCACAAACCTTTTTCAATATGAGCCTTCAGGTACCAGATACAAAATAAAGGGTGACTTCTTTGTCCGGAACCCTGTTTTTGTGTCTGGTACCTGGAGGCGTCCTCCTTTCACAGTCTTCCGCAATCAACACTCAGAACACTCCGTATTTAAACTGCAAAATCAAACAACGACAACTGATTCGTTTCCGGCAGATGCGACAAAATCTTCAAATCCGAAAGCAGCGCCGTAACCGTCTTTCCGACCTTTGTCCGAGTCTGGAAGTCATCCTTTGAAAGGAATTTCCCATCCTTCGCTGCATCCACAATCGCAGCCGCAGCCTTGTCTCCAAGGCCTGAAATAGAGCTCAGTGATGGCATAATCTTTCCGTCTATCACCTGAAAACGCACAGCCTGGGCCTGATAAATGTCAATCGGCAGAAACTCAAAGCCACGGGCGTACATTTCCAGCACACTCTTCATGTCCTTATACGTATCCTGCTCCTTTTTACTCAGGGTATCCATCCGCTTTTCATAATCATGCATATGGAACAACAGTTTTTCCTTGCCAAGACACATCAGCTCATAGTCAAACCCTGATGCACGGATACTGAAATATGCAGCATAATAAGCCAGAGGATAATTAATCTTGCAGTACGCAATCCGCCACGCCATCATAACATATGCCGCCGCATGTGCTTTCGGGAACATGTATTTGATTTTCTTACACGACCAGATGTACCACTCCGGCACATCATGCGCTCTCATTTCTTTCTCCCAGTCCGGCTTCAGTCCCTTTCCCTTTCGCACACTCTCCATGATTGTGAAGGACTGCTCACTGTCCAGCCCCTTGCCAATCAGGTAGATCATGATATCGTCACGCGTACAGATCGCAGTAGAGATCGTTGCTTTTCCTTCCTGAATCAGTGTCTGCGCGTTGCCGAGCCATACATCCGTTCCATGCGCCAGCCCTGCAATCCGCACAAGGTCAGAAAAATGCGTCGGTTTTGTGTCAATTAACATCTGCATGGCAAACTCGGTACCAAACTCCGGAATCCCGAGAGAGCCAAGCGGAACGCCGCCCATATCCTCCGGAGTAATGCCCAGTGCCTCTGTACTTGAAAACAGCGACATAACGCCCTGGTCATCAAGCGGTATTTTTTTCGCGTCAATTCCGGTTAAATCCTCCAGCATACGGATCATGGTCGGATCATCGTGTCCCAGTATATCGAGCTTCAGAAGATTGTGGTCAATTGAGTGATAATCAAAATGCGTTGTTACAATATCCGTCGTCATATCGTTTGCAGGATGCTGAACCGGAGTGAACGAATAGATCTCCTCTCCCACCGGCAAAACGATAATACCGCCCGGATGCTGCCCTGTCGTCCTCCGCACGCCGACACATCCCTGCACAATCCGGTCAATCTCGCAGTTGCGCTTGCGCTGCTCCCGCTCCTCATAGTATTTCTTGACATAACCAAACGCCGTCTTGTCCGCCAGAGTACCGATTGTTCCGGCACGGTACGTCTGTCCGGCCCCAAAAATAACCTCTGTATACCGGTGGGCCTTACTTTGATACTCACCTGAAAAATTCAGGTCAATATCCGGCTCCTTATTTCCCTTAAACCCGAGGAACGTCTCAAACGGAATGTCAAAGCCTTCCTTTTTCAGCTTTGCCCCGCACACCGGACAGTCCTTATCCGGCATATCGCAGCCCGCCATTCCTGAAAATGCCCGCACTTCCTCTGAGTCAAAATCACTATAGTGGCAGTTTGGACAATAATAATGCGGGCTGAGCGGATTTACCTCCGTGATACCGGACATCGTGGCCACAAACGAAGAGCCGACCGACCCACGTGAACCAACCAGATATCCGTCCTCATTGGATTTCCATACCAACTTCTGTGCAATGATATACA
>CAOJHI010000049.1 GCA_948436005.1 uncultured Lachnospiraceae bacterium | reverse complement strand
CTACACATATGCGCACACTCTTTCCCTACACGACGCTCTTCCGATCTAACTGCTTCTTTCCTGCCTGGGAGCCTACATCCTGTTCCTCCTGGGCAGCTTTGCCGCTGTCCTCTTCCTGACTCCGTCGCTGATCACCGACAGTTTCAGTTTTTCCACTGCTCCCAAAGAAGTAATACAGTATCTGAACAGCCACTTTGTTGACCTTCAAAATGTCTGCTATCTGCTGCTTTTTATTGTATTCCTTCTCTCGCTTTTGCCTGCAGGCGTCTTCTTTCTGGCCTTTTACCGGCCGCTTGGCAGGATTACGGATGCAGCCGCCAAATACACGGACAGCTATAATCACCCGCCGCTTGAATACGACCATGACAACGAGCTCGGCCGTCTGGCTGCCTCTGTGAATTATCTTGCAGAGGCTGTACACAATTCCGAGGATTCCCAGCGGAAGTTTCTCTCGAATATTTCCCATGATTTCCGTTCTCCGCTGACCTCCATCAAAGGATATGTGGAGGCCATTCTGGACGGTACAATTCCGCCGGAAATGCAGGAAAAATATCTGCGGATTGTTGTAGATGAAACAGAGCGTCTGAACAAGCTGACAGAAGGGCTTCTGACTCTCAATACCTTCGATGACCGCGGCGTGTATCTCGAGATGACAGATTTTGACCTTGTCCCGATCATCCGGAGCACTGCAGATCTGTTCGAGGGCGCCTGCCAGAAAAAGAATCTGCACATCAAAATCTTTTTTTACGCTTCGTCCATCCAGGTACATGCGGACCGGGGCAAAATCCAGCAGGTACTCTACAATCTGCTCGACAATGCCATCAAGTTCAGCTACAGCGGTTCCGTCCTTCTGATTCGCGTATACGGCCAGAAAAACCGCATCTTCGTTTCTGTCAAGGACCACGGAGAGGGGATTGCAAAAGAACATCTTCCGAAAATCTGGGATCGGTTTTATAAATCAGACGCATCCAGAGGACGCGATAAGAAAGGGACAGGACTTGGCCTGTCGATTGTAAAAGAGATTATTCATGCACATGGCCAGAATATCAATGTCGTCAGTACGCAGAATGTCGGCACTGAATTTACCTTTTCCCTGCAAAGGGCAGCCCTGTAAAGGGGCTGCCGTTAATTCGCGTACTCAACATAGCTTTCAAATCCATCAATGTAGTTATGACCAAAATTGACCAGAATGCCTACTGGTTTTATTCTTTCTTCCGTGTCAGGAAAATTCCAATGATTGTACCAATAAGCATCATCGGTGCTGCTCTTACAAACAGCCATTCAAATGAGTGAACTGCCACTCCGAGAACGGTTGTTTCCGGAGCACTGTAATTCCAACTCAAGTAAGGACTTTCTGATTTCAATAAAACTGCAAAAATTGCCACTGTAACTGCACACAATGAGATAAGAAGCCAGTGTAAAATTCTTTTCCTTGTGGTTTTTCTCTGTGCAAGTTGCAGGTTTATCACCTCCAGTTTTGCCGAAATCGCCTTCAAGTCATCAGCTTCCGACTCAATGACGTTTTCTCCAAGCAACGTACTCACAGGTGTTTCAAGCACTTCTGATATGGAAATCAACATATCAGAATCGGGAACTGACAACCCTTGCTCCCATTTGGAAACTGTTTGCCGCACCACGTTCAGCCTGACAGCAAGCTCCTGCTGCGAAAGACCTTTTGATTTTCTGATTGCTTTAATATTTTCGTTGAGCATTGGGATAACCTCCTTCGTTCGTTTGTTGCCATTATTATAGGCAGAACTGCCTGTTGCCACAAGCAACGCATTTTAACATTTAAGTAAAATGGCCAATTCTAACTTTCTCAGTCCTATGAATACAAAAAAATTTTGTCGAGATTCCGAACGCTTACCATACAAAAACACCGCTCCGCTTTTTAGCGGAAACGGTGCTTTGCATAAAATTGACATCCCATTTAAAAATATTCTGTGCGAGCTTTTTACAAAGAGCCTTTTTATTTTCCTTTTATTACAGCCAGGCTTTAATCTGCTCGTAAACGCCTGCGCCGTCAAGCTTGTACTTTGTGAGAAGCGCTGCTGCCGGGCCGGACTCACCGAACGTATCCTGCACACCGATACGAAGAACCGGTGTCGGAGCTTTTGCGGAAAGTGTCTCGCAGACTGCTCCGCCAAGGCCTCCGATTACGGAGTGCTCTTCTACGGTTACAACCTTGCCGGTTGCCTTTGCTGCTTCCACCACGAGTTCCTCATCCAGCGGTTTAATCGTATGGATATTGATTACCTTAGCAGAAACGCCGTCTTTAGCAAGCATCTCCGCTGCCTCAAGGGCACTGTTTACACAAAGTCCGGTAGCGATGATCGTCAGGTCGCTTCCGTCACGGAGCGTAACGCCCTTGCCAACTTCAAATTTGTAATCCGGATCAGTATTGATTACCGGAACAGCCAGACGGCCAAAACGAAGGTAAACCGGACCGTCAATCTCATAGGCTGCCTTTACGGCTGCCTTTGCTTCCACATCGTCAGACGGGTTGATGATTGTCATCCCCGGAATCGTACGCATCAGAGCAATGTCTTCATTACACTGATGTGTGGCACCGTCTTCACCAACGGAGATACCGGCATGAGTCGCACCGATCTTTACGTTCAGATGCGGATAGCCGATGGAGTTGCGGATCTGCTCAAATGCACGTCCGGATGCAAACATTGCGAAGGTACTTGCAAACGGCACCTTGCCCGTTGTTGCAAGACCTGCTGCAACGCCCATCATATTTCCCTCTGCGATACCGCAGTCAATATGTCTCTCCGGAAATGCTTTTTTGAACACACTTGTCTTCGTAGCTCCTGCAAGGTCAGCATCAAGAACTACGACATTATCGTGCTGTGCACCAAGTTCTGCAAGAGCGTTTCCATAGCTCTCTCTTGTGGCAATTTTCTTTACTTCTGACATAATGCTTCCCCCACTTTCTCTAAATCTGCCATTGCAATTGCATACTGCTCATCGTTCGGAGCAGAACCATGCCAAGATGCCTGATCCTCCATGAAAGATACGCCTTTGCCCTTCACAGTTTTCATGATAATCGCAACCGGCTGTCCCTTTACGGTCTTAGCCTCTGCAAATGCAGCTGCAAGCTGTTCCATGTCATTGCCGTCCGCAACATTGATCACATGGAAATTGAATGCCTCAAACTTCTTGTCGATCGGGTACGGAGAACATACGTCCGCTACCCTTCCGTCAATCTGAAGGCCGTTGTTGTCAACGATCACGGTAAGATTGTCCAGCTTTCTGTGGCCTGCAAGCATCGCTGCCTCCCATACCTGGCCTTCCTGCGTCTCACCGTCGCCGAGCAGCGTGTAAACATGATAGGATTTGCCGTCCAGCTTTCCTGCCACTGCCATTCCGACTGCTGCGGAGATTCCCTGTCCAAGGGAACCGGAGGACATATCAACGCCCGGAAGGTGCTGCATACACGGATGTCCCTGAAGATGGGAGCCAACATGGCGAAGCGTCACCATATCCGCAACCGGAAAATATCCTCTGTGCGCCATAACAGAATAGTAGCCCGGAGCCGTGTGTCCCTTGGAAAGCACAAAACGGTCTCTGTCCGGATCTGCCGGATTCTTCGGGTCAATGTTCATCTCCTCAAAATAAAGATACGTAAACAGATCAGCTGCGGAAAGTGAGCCGCCCGGATGGCCGGACTTCGCGCTGTATACAGCTGTCACAATACTTTTGCGGACTTCGTTCGCAATTTTCTGTAATTCCAATATTGTCATAATGGTTATTTCCTTTCTCTTTTTTCATGAATGCCAGGATACTGCGCCTTCATTCTGCCAGCCCCTGACCAGCCGCTTCCAGGACAGCACACTTCCTTACTGTCCGTAATAAGCATTTGCACCATGTTTACGCATAAAATGTTTTTCTTTTATGCAGTCGGGTGCGGGTGTCACGCGCGGATTAATCAATTCTGTGCGGCAGGCCATCTTCGCTACCTCTTCCAGGACAACCGCATTATGAACCGCCTCATGTGCGTCCTTTCCCCAGGTAAATGGACCGTGGTTCGAGCACAGAACTGCCGGTACATAGGATGGGTTGATTTTCTTTTCGCGGAATGTTTCGATAATCACGAGACCCGTATTTTTCTCGTACTCTCCGTTAATCTCTTCCTCAGTCAGGCTCCTTGCACACGGAATCGGCCCGTACATATAGTCTGCGTGCGTGGTGCCGTAGCACGGAATGCTTCTGCCTGCCTGTGCCCATGAAGTCGCCCAAGGTGAATGTGTATGGACAACGCCGCCCACTTCCGGAAAAGCCTTGTACAGCTCGATATGTGTCGCGGTATCAGAGGATGGTTTGTATTTTCCTTCGATCCGGTTCCCCTCCAGATCCATCACTACCATATCGTCGGGCGTAAGGCTCTCATACTCCACGCCGCTCGGCTTAATCACAAAATATCCGGTCGCACGGTCAATTCCACTGACATTTCCCCAGGTATATGTGACAAGGCCGCGCCGCGGCAGCTCCATATTCGCTTCATACACCTGCTTTTTCAGCTCCTCTAACATAGCTTCCTCCTTATGAAATTTGCTGCTACTATCATACACGCTTTTCATTCGTTCGTCCAGAGATTTCTGGCAAAATGCCGGTACCGTTTCCAATTCGTTTTTCAGAAATTTCTGTATGTTCCTTATTTAGAAACTTTGTACCAGCAACTGATTTTTTCTGTATTAGAACAAAAATATAAGAGATACTGTATGCAAAACATTCTCTGAAAAAATCCCACATCCCGTATCTCTTATTCTTCCTACTACAGCCCCTTGTTTATTCAATACTCTTTAAAGATTCTACCATATCGATCTTCTTTAATTTAAAGTACATGACAAAATTTACAATCACAGAAAATGTAATTGTGAACAGCACCGAATACACAAAGCTGTCCGGATTGATGTTGCGCCCAAACATACAGGCATCCACCTCCACGGTACTGATGACGTATGCGTGAAGCAGTTTTCCGATCAGTACGCCGAGCAGCGCTCCGATCAATGTCAGCAGAACATTCTCCCGATAGACATAGGCGCCAACTTCTCCATTATAAAATCCGAGCACTTTCAAAGTTGCCAGCTCCCGGCGGCGCTCATTGATGTTAATATTGTTCAGGTTATATAAAACAACAAAGGCCAGCATACCTGCTGATACAATCAGTACAATCATAACAATATCCATCGCCCCGAGCATACTGTCGATCTGCTCTGCCATGGTTCCGGTATACGTAATATTAAGCACAGCATCCATCTGCAAAAGCTCTTCTCCGATTTTTTCAATCACTCCCTGCTCCTCATCGCTGCACAGGAAGATGCTGTTATTTTGTGCCGGCTTTCCGTATACCTTTTCATAAAGTGCCGGCGTCATGTAGAGATAATGCGCCAGATAATTTTCACACACGGCTGCAATCGGTACTGTCACATCCCCGCCGTCTTCCTGCTTCAGAGAAATCGTATCACCTGGATGAATATTCAGCTCTGTTGCAACCTTTTCCGTAATAATGGCGCCCTCATCAGTAAGTGTATAGGCTTCCTTCGTCTCTCTGTCGCGGAATGTCACAAATTCATTCAGATCATCCAGATTCTCCGGAACATATACGTACACAGACCAGTTTTTGCCTGATGCATCCGTCTGGCGGATATCCTCCTGGTGCATGTAAAACTCTTTTGACCGGGAGATGCGTGCATCACTGCCAACCATTTTTCTCGGCTCTTTTTGTTTTGCTGCTGAAGCATCCGCATCCAGAATCACCATTGCGTCGTACTGCTGCAGCTCATCAAACTGCAAAATCCCGATATCCATAATCGAATCCTGCAAGCCATAGCCTACCATCAGAAGTCCCATACAACCGCCGATTCCAAATATCGTCATCAGGAAACGCTTTTTATAACGAAGCAGATTCCGGATGGTCGATTTCCATGAAAAGCTCAGATGATGCCACAAAAAAGGCAGATATTCCAGAAGCACGCGCTTTCCCTGCTTCGGCGCTGGAGGACGCATCAGCTGTGCGGGCACTGCCTGAAGTTCACGCCAGCATGCCATGAACGTCGCGCCCAGCGTACAGATCAGCGCCGCACCGGCTGAAACAGCTATGTAAGTCACATTGTACGGAATGATAATCCTGGGCTGATACAGATAAATGATCCCGTAAGCGTTAATAATCACCCAGGGCAAAAGCTTTTCTCCAATCAGAATCCCGACCACGCTTCCGCCCATGGTTGCCCAGAACGCATATTTCAGATACTTGGAAGCAATCGCCCATTTGCTGTAACCAAGGGCTTTTAAGGTACCGATCTGCGTGCGCTGCTCCTCCACCATTCTCGTCATCGTGGTCAGGCTGATCAGCGCTGCCACCAGGAAGAACAGCAGTGGGATTACCTTTGCCAGATTGCCGATTCGCTCTGCGTTTTCTCCGAGACCGGAATACTCCGGCAACACGCTTCTGTCATTTACATACCACTGTGGCACCTTCAGGTCTGCAATCTCTGCCTCGGCATCTGCAATCTCCTCCTCCGCGTCACGCAGCTCCTTTTCCGCATCGCGGATTTTCTGTTCCCCATCCGCAATCTCTTTTTCGGCATCCTTCTTCCCTTTTTCGTACTCCTCCCAGCCATCCTTGATCTTCTGACGGTTCTCTTCCAGTTCCGTCTTCGCATCTGTGATCTGCTTTTTCGCATCCGCAATCTCTGTCCTGGCATCGGAAAGCTGTCTGCGCCCCTCTTCAAGCTGCTGCTCTCCTTCTGCAAGCTGACTCTGTGAAGCATTCAATTCTGCCCATCCGAGATCCAGTTCCTGACGCGCCGAAGACAGCTTTTCCTTTGCCTGGGCAAGCTCCTGATATCCCCTGTCAATCTCCTTCTGGCCGTCAGAGAGCTTCTTTTCATTTTCCTCAAGGGTCTTTTTCCCCTCAGCAAGCGCTGTGCGCCCTGCAGCAAGTTCCTGTTTCTTTGCACTGATCTGCTGCCAGCCGCCCGAAAGCTGTTCCTTCGCAGCAGCAAGTTCTTTTTCTTTTGCTTCCAGCGTCACAAGCGTCTCCGCAAGGACCGCATCGGAGGCGTCCAGCTGCTGTTTGGCAGCTGCAAGCTCCGAAGCTGTGTTATTGAGAACAGCTTCCTGGGCTGAAAATTCTGCTGATGCCTGGTTCAAGGCCCCCTCTGCCACAGCAGCTGCCTGAGCGGCTGCATCCCGCTGTGCCACAGCGCTGTCATACTCTGCCTGCAGGCCGGCTGTCTGGCTGCTCAGCTGTGCATACGTCTCCTGTTCTGCTGCAAGCGCTGCCGCGGCCTGTTCCACCGCCTGATCGGCGGCTGCGATCTCCTCCGGAGCAGCGGAATCATCCAGCTGATCTCTTGCTGCCTGTGCCTCTGCAAGCGTTGTCTCCAGGGAAGATACATTCGCTGCACTTGCCGCAACGGCGCTGACATTTTCGTCAAGGGCGCCCTTCTTCCCCGCAACGTCCTGTTCACATGCCCCCAGCTGGCTCCTGGCCCCATCCAAAGCAGCCTGTAATCCCGGTATCACAGCATCATAATTCTGCTGATATTCCCCGCGGCCGGCTTCCAGCTGCGCCAGTCCCGCCTCATACTGCGCCCTGCCATCCGCAGCCTGCGCAAATCCTGCTTCATACTGGGCTCTGCCATCCGCAAGCTGTGCCGCCCCTGCGTCATACAAGGCCTGCTGCTGTGTAAGCTCCTGCTCCGCCTGGGCAAGCGCCTGGTCTCCTGCATTGAGCGTCTGCAGATTGGCCTCATACTCTTGCCAGCCTTTTTTCAGTTCTTTTTTTCCTTTATCAATTTCTTTTTGTGCAGCCTGCAGCTTCTTTCTGGCTGCTGCGGATTCTTTTTCATATTGGGCAAGGCCGCTGCTGTATTCCTGCTCTCCCTGCTGCAAGGTATACTGACCGTCCGCAAACTGCTGTTTTCCGTCCGCGAGTGTCTTTTCATTCGCTTCTATCTCTTTTTCGCCGTCTGCAAGCTCCTTTTCCCCATCTGCAAGCTCTTTTTGGGCATCCTCCAGCTTTTGTTCGCCATCTTTAAGCTGCGCTTCCCCGTCTGTCAGCTCAGACTCTGCCTCCGCAAGCTCTTCGTCTGCCTGTATTTTTCCGTCTGCAAGCTCCTTTTTGGCATCCTCCAGCTCCTTTTTCCCGTCCGCAACCTCCTGCTTTGCATCTGCAAGCTTCTCCTGTGCCTCTCCCACGACCTCATCGTAGCGGATTTCACAGCGCGCGTCCTCAATCTCCTCCACACGCTCCAAAACAGCATCCACGAGCCCGTCATATCCATCCGTAAACGCCGTTTCTTCCCGTGCACCGGAAACCGTAAGATATGCCATGCTGTAGACCTCAGCATCAAAGGCTTCAGCGGGCACATACATAATACCTGCCACTGCTCCTGTGCCAAGTGTCGTACTGCCTTTGCTGAACGAAATGTAACATGGACTGTACCCATAACCGCTCACGGTATAGCTCCGGTGCTTCAGGCTGCTGTTTTCTTCATCGGATACCTTAATCTCAATCGTATCCCCAGGCTCAATGCCAAGCTTCTGCGCATAGCCGGCATCCAGAAAACATTCTTTTTCTGTCCGGGGCGCTTGGCCCGCGATCACCGCCAGCTGGTTCATCTCATCCGGAATAGCTTCCACATGCAGCACTTCCTGGGTATCACCCTCGCCGCAGTAAACGTCCTCCATATAGCTGCCATTCACACGCTCCACGCCTTCTATGGCACCGAGTGCCCCAAGATCATCACTGGTCAGCCCCATGGTGCTGATAACTCTCAAATCCATCAGATTCCTGTCATCAAAATACCAGTCGCCCGTTGCACGCATATCCGGCGCCGCGGACTGAATCCCGGAAAAAAATGCCACACCCAGAGCTACAATAAAAAAGATGGAGAGGAAACGATTCAGGCTCTTTTTAATTTCAACATGAAAATCTTTTCTCAGCGCTCTTTTCTTCATACATTTACCACTCTATCGTCTCAACCGATACCGGATGCTCATTCATCTGTTTGCTGTCTACTCTGCCGTTTTTAATCCGGATCACACGATCTGCCATCGGTGTGATCGCAGTGTTATGTGTAATTACGATAACCGTCATGCCGCGTTCCCTGCACATATCCTGCAGCAGTTTTAGAATGGATTTGCCAGTCTGATAATCCAGTGCGCCTGTCGGCTCATCACACAGCAGCAGTTTTGGATTCTTCGCAAGGGCCCGGGCGATCGACACTCTCTGCTGCTCTCCGCCTGAAAGCTGGGACGGAAAATTCTTCATGCGCTGCCCGAGGCCAACCTCCCGAAGCACGGTTGAGGCATTCAGCGGGTTTTTGCAGATCTGCATGGCAAGCTCTACGTTCTCCAGCGCAGTCAGATTCGGGACAAGGTTGTAGAACTGAAACACAAATCCAATGTCATTCCTCCGATACCCGGTCAGCTTTTTCTGGCTGTATTTCGCGATATCCTGTCCATCCACAACAACACGGCCGCTGCTGGCCGTATCCATGCCGCCAAGAATATTGAGCACCGTAGTTTTGCCTGCACCGCTCGGTCCGACAATCACGACAAACTCTCCCTTTTGAATCTCAAAATCAATCCCATCCACCGCATGAATCTCTACCTCGCCCATGCGGTAAACCTTTGTCACATGCTCAAGCTTTACGAATGCATCCTGCATCTGATACGCCTCTTTTCGCTATAGTAAATAAATATCAGTAAATTAAAATACCAGTAAAAAATATCCGGGTATCTGCAACCCGTACTCTATATTCTACTGTGGTATCAGACAGCCTGCAATCACTTTATAAAAATTTAATCTCTCTGAATTTTCGTTTCTCAGTTCACTGCCTGCGCAGATGCACAACAACATACTCGCATTTTCCCTGCGTACGGACAGGAACTCCCCATCCGGCTTCATTGCATTGATTTCCTGAATCTTTTCTGTTACAGTCTCAGACCCTTGATATCCTTTATCCGTGATAAAATGATATTACAGCTGCAGCTCACCACACCGGGTAAGGGGTCTATTACCTCCTGAATCAGCTTTTCCATATCCTCACTGGAGGCGGACACTGCATGGACATGAAGCTTATTTTTTCCTGTCACGCGATAAATCTGCGTGATCGTCTCATTTTGCTCCAGCAGCTCTGTAACCTGCGCAAGGGTGCCTGGCAGTGTTTCAATCTCAAAGTAACAGGACACAGCCCCGCTGATTTTCTGTGGGTTGATAATTGTCGTATATTCCTCAATTATCCCACGCTCCTCCAATGCCTGAATGCGGGCTTTTACGGCTACGCGGGAGATACCAATCTTCTGCCCGATATCGGAATAAGAAATACGGGCATTTTCAATCAGCAGCCGGACAATTTTCTGATCCAGTGCGTCTAATCCTTCCAAAAACATGAGGGGGCTCCTTTCAGTGAGGGGTTAAACAGGACGCCCCCGGGGCCAATACAGAAAAACGGGGTTCCGGCAAACAAGTCACCCCTTATTTTCTGTATTGGCCCCGGGGGCTGACTTTGGCAATCATCTCATTTTAACATATCATGGGGGGTGTCGCACTAAGTTTTGACATATAAGATACGGTATTACTGTCTCACCATGTTTTGTAATATTTTGTATCTTATTGTCTGTTTGAAAATTGCTTTCTGTCACATGTATGACCCACTTAGTAGGAGATTTGTGCCAAAAGAAGGAGGTATAGCGGGCTACGTCGACTGATTTTGGTGCAAATATCACGCTAAGTTGGGCGTGTAGATGGCGGGAATGAATTTTCAAACATACTCTAGTACAATGGCCTCATTATGTCATGGGTCTACAGGGAAATGACGAAAGGAAATGAGTGTTGGTGGAAAGGAGATGGGTGATTGACTTTGGCTGGAATGGCCGGTATAATGGTTTCGAAACGTAAGTTATGGGTTTCTATTTGAATGTGATGGAGATGAAAAAATGAATAAGGATTTGACTCGCGGGCCGGTGATGCGGTCTATGCTTTTCTTTGCTATTCCTATGATTCTCGGGAATCTGCTGCAGCAGTGCTATAATATTGCAGATACTCTGATCGTCGGACAGTTTCTGGGGAAAAATGCCCTGGCGGCTGTTGGTTCTTCTTTTACGTTGATGACATTTCTGACTTCCATACTTTTGGGGCTTTGTATGGGGAGTGGGGCGCTGTTTTCTATTCGCTTTGGGCAGCGCGACGAAGCGGGGCTGCTGGAAAGTGTCTGTGCCTCTTTTGTTCTGATTGCGGCAGTGACTATTCTGCTGAACGTGCTCGCATTTGTCTGTCTGGATTATATCCGCGTTTTCCTGCAGGTTCCGGATGAAGTATGGGGTGATATGCGGGAATATCTTGCTGTTATTTTCTGCGGCATTGCTGCTACGTTTCTGTACAACTATTTTGCGTCCTTTTTGCGGGCAGTCGGAAATTCTGTTGTTCCGCTGATTTTTCTGGCTGTATCCGCAGTACTGAACATTATTCTTGACCTCTGTTTTGTTCTTGTGCTCAAACGGGGCGTGGCCGGAGCCGCTGAGGCAACTGTGATCGCCCAATATGTCTCCGGCATTGGAATTGCTCTCTATGCGCTCATGCAGTGCCCACAGCTGCGGGCTGTACGCAGGGGCTGCCGCATCCGTTGGAACTGTGTCAGGGAGATTGCCAGTTTTTCCATTTTGACGTGTGTGCAGCAGTCTGTCATGAATCTCGGTATTCTGATGGTACAGGGACTGGTCAACAGTTTTGGTCCTACTGTTATGGCTGCGTTCGCAGCTGCCGTAAAAATCGACGCGTTTGCCTATATGCCTGTCCAGGATTTTGGAAACGCCTTTTCCACGTTTATTGCACAAAACTATGGTGCAAAAAAAGCAGACCGCATTCGTGCCGGACTCAAAGGCGCGGTCAGGGTATCCCTGATCTTCTGCATAATCGTATCAGCATTGGTATGGATTTTTGCACGTCCGCTGATGTCTCTGTTTATTGAGGCAGGCGAAACAGAAATCATACGCGAGGGTGTCCGCTATCTGCGCATTGAAGGCGCCTTTTACTGTGGAATTGGCTGCCTGTTTTTGCTTTACGGACTGTACCGGGCGCTCGGAAGACCGGGCATGAGCGTAGTGCTGACCGTCATTTCCCTCGGCACACGTGTCGTACTCGCCTACGCGCTCTCAGCCATCCCATTCTTTGGTGTCACAGGTATCTGGTGGTCTGTCCCGATTGGCTGGTTTCTTGCGGATATGACTGGTATCTTCTATTATATATTCCGGAAGAAAACGCTGCTTTCCTGGAAATAGACACCAGGCACATCTGTCCGGCAAATACAAAAAGCCGTTACATTGAGAATGAGAACATACGGGATATGGAAGAGCCCTTCTCCATGGGCTTCCACATCCTGTATCGTTCCATCTTCCTGTAACGGCCTCTTTCTTTTATTCTCTATTTACTTTCTTTTTTCTGATCCTTTCTCTCACGCTGATCTAACGCTCGTCCAGCTCCACATAATCCCTGTGATGCCCGACATACTTATAAGCGGGGCGGATAATCTTTCCTGTATTAACCAACTCCTCGATCCGGTGTGCGCTCCATCCTGCAATTCGGGAAATTGCAAAAATAGGTGTGAACATCTGGTTCGGAATTCCCAGCATTGAATATACAAAGCCACTGTAAAAATCGACGTTGCAGCAGATCGGCTTATGCAGATTCTTGCGGCTTGTCAGAAGCTCAGACGCAATCTTCTCCACCTTCTCATACAGGTCAAATTCATCCTCCCTGCCCTTTTCAATGGAAAGATATTTTGCATATTCTTTTAAAATTACAGCTCTGGGGTCAGATAACGTGTAAACGGCATGACCCATACCATAAATCAGCCCTGTCTGGTCAAACGCTTCTTTCTTTATGATTTTTACCAGATAATCGCGTATCGCATCCTCATTTCCCCAGTTATGGACATGCTCTTTGATGTCCGCAAACATATTCTCCACCTTCAGATTAGCGCCGCCGTGCTTTGGTCCTTTCAGAGAGCCAAGCGAAGCCGCAATCGCAGAATATGTATCCGTCCCTGTCGATGAGACAACATGGGTCGTAAAGGAAGAGTTGTTACCGCCGCCATGCTCTGCATGAAGAACAAGCGCAATGTCCAGAACTCTTGCTTCCAGCTCAGTATACTGCCCGTCTGCACGCAGAATCCTCAAGATATTTTCTGCTGTGGAAAGCTCCGGTTTCGGGTAACGGATTACAAGGCTCTTGTCATTGTGATAATGCTGGTACGCATGGTACGCATACACGGAAATCAGCGGAAACGTCGCAATCAGGGACAGGCTCTGCTTCAGCACATTCGGAATGGAAATATCATCCGGATTGTCATCGTAAGAGTACAGCGTCAGTACACTTTTCTGCAATGCATTCATCACGTCCATGCTTGGCGCCTTCATGATTACATCCCGCACAAATTTGTTGGGAAGCTCACGGTACTGGCTCAGTATTTCAACAAAGGAATCCAGCTGCTGGCGGTTCGGCAGAGCGCCAAAAAGAAGCAGGTATGTAATTTCCTCAAAATTGAATTTCCGTTTCTGAAAACCTGCCTTAAGGTCCATAATATTATAGCCCTGATAAAAAAGCTGGCCCTCCTGCGGCACCTTTTTTCCATTTTCTGTCCGGAACGCAACCACATCTGAGATCTCAGTGAGACCGGTCAGCACACCTTTTCCATCTGACTCACGCAGGCCCCGTTTTACATCGTACTCTTCATACAGGTTCAAATCCAATTCCCCTGAAATCATACAATATTTTACCAGCTCTGCCAGCCTGATGTCTCTTATCTTTCTGTCTGTATCCGTCTGTATCATAATAATCATTCTCCCTGTTGTCATTCATTTGCTTAAACTCAAGATACAATTGCTAACCCCACCAAATCCATGCATGAACCTTTTCCAGTGCTTCCCGGTCAATCGAGTAGATGGACCGCTTTCCCTGTTTTTTACACTTCACAATACCGGATTCTGTCAGAATCTTCATGTGATGCGACAAGGTGGACTGTACAATAGAAAGCGAGGACAGAAGCTCTCCGGCACACAATTCTTTCTGTGACAGAAGATTCAGAATCTGAAGCCGGCTCTCATCCCCCAGTGCACGGAAAACTGCTGCCGTCTCTGCCAGATTCTCTGATACGGCCTCTGAAACCTTCTTCCGCTGCATTTCTTCTTCCGGTATCCTCTTTGCACTTCGCTGTCGCTTAGCCACCGGCTCCCCCTCTGCCCCTGGCTTTCTTTCAGCTTCCTGCATTTTGGGCGGCCTTTGTTCTAGCTCCGCTTCCAGCGGCTTTCCGGCCTTTTGCTCTTTTTCCGCTTCTGGCAGCCTTGCGGCCTTTCGCTCTTTTTCTGCTTCTGGCAGCCTTCCGGCCTTTCGCTCTTTTTTATCTTCTTTTTTTCCTCCTGGTTTCGGCAGCTTTTTTTCTTTTTCTTTGTTCTTCTTTTCTTTCTCCTGCTTTTTCTTTTTCCCCATACTGCTCCCCGTCCGTCCCCTTTCAGTTCGCTTTGGTATCCGGCTACAAAATTACAAGTCCGACTACAGTCCGCAATTTTTTTGATTATAGCACGACATTTTTTCAGAGTAAAGTGTTAAAATGGCTATTCTGTCATTCCTGCTATACATGACGCTTACTCATACACAATAACTGGAGTTCCGATTGACACGACATCATATATGATCTGCACCTGCTCATATGGCGTATTCACACAGCCGTGTGAACCGTTTGACAGATAAATACTTCCTCCAAATGCAGACCGCTGCTGCATATCATGAATCCCGACATCACCATTAAACGGCATCCAGTAATCCACCGGCGACGTATATCCCTCGCCTGTCAGAATTGCATCCCGCTTTTTCGCATCAATCGCCCAGACACCGCCTGACGGCGTTGCATTTCCCTTGTTTGGATTTCCTGTCACGACTGCCGTGTCCACGACAAGATTGCCATCCTGGTAGCACCACATTTCCTGAAGCGAAATACAGATTTCCACGTATGTGTAACCGATTCCCTGATTCTCATGGCTCATGGCTGAATAAAGATAAACCGGCTCTTTCTCCCCCCGGTATCCCTCTTCCAGAGCTTTCAGCAGATCTACCACTGTGGCGTCCTGATTAATACACCAGCCGTAATCTCCTCCTGACAGTGTAACGGTTGTCCCAATCGTGGTATAAAATTCAAGCGGCAGCCCAAATGTATCATACTTAGCTGCAAGTGATTCCACGTAATCACTGACACAGACATCATCAATTACAAACGAACCGTCCGGCAGCTCCACAATCCATTCCCTGATCAGCGCCGGATTGACGATCTCTGTCTGATCGCCGAAGGTGTACGTGATATTTGCACGCGCCAGCTCACTCATTCCCGTTGCATCATGCTGCAGTTTCTCATCATCCTGGTAAAGCTGCGGATTCACGTAACACGCTTCCTCCTCCAAAGAAACAGTGACTGCACCATCGTCAAGCGCC
>CAOJHI010000048.1 GCA_948436005.1 uncultured Lachnospiraceae bacterium | reverse complement strand
TTCCTCCCGTTTCGTCTTTTTCGCCTCTATTCCCCGTTTTACCACTGCCGTAGAGACAACCGTGAGAAAAAAGGTACTGATGTCAATTACCAGCAAAAGCGTGATATCGCTGACTGCAAGCAGGGCGGCAGCCAGCACCGGCGATACGAGATACCTGGCGCTCCCTGCGATGCTCACAAGGCCGCTTGCTTTGGAATATTCGTCTTTGGTGAGTAAATCCGTCACCGTTGCGCGGTATGACGGCTCCAGCAATGCGGAAAACACGGAGCTGATCAGCACGCCGATGCAAATCTGATAGAATTCAGCCCCGCCGCGCAGCATGCAGATCAGAATATAGATTAATCCAAGCGCAGAAAACCCGTCCCCCACCATCATCAGTACTCTTCTGTCGTATCGATCTGCCAGTACCCCCGCCGGAACACTGAGCAGCAGCGTCGGCAAAAACGCGAGCAGCGTCACGAGCGCCATACTGGCAGCGCTTCCCGTCTGCTGGAACACATACACGCCCAGTCCGAAGCTCGTCAGGCCGCCGCCAACTGCCGAGACCAGTTCTCCTGCCCAGAGCAGCATAAATTTAGAAAAATTACTTTTCCCGTTACTTTTTTGATGTTCCATTTTGATCTCCTTTCTTTATCGACCGTCTGACTGTCGGTTAAATAGTAAAAAATAGGAAACGGCTCCAAAAATAATTGCTTTGCCAGCCGTTTCTTTTATCGCACAGTGCCGGTATTTTGCAGAACCGGCAGAATGGCCGCCTGCAGGCTTCCGCTTTCCATGCCCAGCAGCCGTTCCAGGTTGTAGACGAACGCTGTCGCCTTTTTCTGCCGTTCTTCCTCCTGGTACTCGGACAGCTCATCAAACACAATGCAGGAATACAGAAGCGTCATCTCCACCACCTCAGCCGGATAATCCGTATGGCAGATTCCCTGTGCAATGCCCTCATTTACTAGAGCCGTAATCAGCGGATTCACCTCCCGCAGCAGCCGCTCCATCATTTTCTGATGCATCAGCGCGTTCTGCGGTCTGTGAACCTGCTCCATCACCTCGTGTCCGAGGTCATTATCTACGTTCAGGGCCAGAAGCGTCATAGTCAGGCGCTGCAGCACCGGCATTTCCTTCTGCCCGGCAACCGCCTTTGCCGCTGCAACAATCTGTCCTGTCATACGCCCGATCATCGCGTCCAGAATGTCCTCTTTTGATTTAAAATGATAGTACAGAGTGCCCCTGGCAATCCCGACTTCATTTAAAATATCATTCGTACTGGTGCGCTCAAAGCCCTTTGTCCCAAACAGGCGCTCCGCCACATCCAGTATCTCATTTCTGCGCTCCTCTGCCTCTTTTACAATTCTCACTTGTTATCCCATCCTGTGTAAGCTTTATCGACAGTCTGTCGGTTATATTGTAACACCGTGAAGGCTTCCTGTCAACTACTGCCTGTATTTTCGCTTACTGTTATGAGCCTGTATTTTCGCCTACTGTCTATATGTTTCCAGGAACTCGCGCAGCTGTACAGTAGCATCTTTCAGTACCTCAATCCGCGGAAGATACACTACGCGGAAATGATCCGGTTCCTTCCAGTTAAAGCCGCCGCCATGAACGACCAGAATCTTTTTCTCCCGCAGCAGATCCAGGGCAAATTTTTCGTCATTCCAGATATTGAACTTCTTCACATCAAGCTTCGGGAAAATGTAAAACGCAGCCTTCGGCTTCACAGCGCTCACGCCCGGAATATCATTTAATGCCTTATAAATGAACTCGCGCTGCTCATAAATTCTTCCGCCCGGCACAATATAATTATTTACGCTCTGATGCCCGCCAAGCGCCGTCTGCACGATGGACTGCGCCGGTACGTTGGAACACAGACGCATGTTGGAAAGCATATTCAGTCCCTGGATGTAATCCTTTGCCGCAGCTTTGTTTCCGCTCAGCACCATCCAGCCAATCCGGTACCCTGCGATCATATGCGATTTGGACAGGCCGCTGAAAGTTACACAGAACAGATCCGGAGCCAGGGAAGCAATCGAAACATGCTCCTCCCCGTCCATAACCAGGCGGTCATAAATTTCATCTGAAAAGACCATCAGCTGATGCTCTCTCGCGATGTCAACAATCTCCTGCAAAACCTGACGCGGATACAGGGCCCCTGTCGGGTTGTTCGGATTGATCAGTACAATGGCTTTTGTCCTGTCTGTAATCTTTTTCCGGATGTCATCCATATCCGGATACCATTCTGCCTCCTCATCACAAATGTAGTGAACAGCCGTACCACCTGCCAGTGTGACGCAGGCCGTCCAGAGCGGATAATCCGGTGACGGGACGAGCACCTCATCCCCATCGTCCAGGAGAGCTGACATGCTCAGATTGATCAGCTCGCTGACGCCGTTTCCCGTATAGATATCGTCAACAGAAACGTTGGGAATTTTTTTGAGCTGCGCATACTGCATAATTGCCTTTCTTGCAGAAAACAATCCCTTGGACGCCGAATAGCCCTCGCATTCTGTCAGCTGCCTTTGCATATCATAAATCACTTCATCCGGTGTGCGGAATCCAAACGGAGCCGGGTTCCCGATGTTCAGCTTCAGGACACTTGTTCCATTTTCCTCCATTCTTGCCGCCTCATCTACAACAGGGCCTCTGACGTCATATAATACATTATCCAGTTTTGTTGATTTTTTAAATTCCCTCATTTTAACTTCTCCTTTCGGCACCCCGAATTCTTTTTGCTCTTTTAAAATATTCCGCTCTTTCAAAACATCTGACGCTCCACAGAGCCATTCTGTCTCTACTCCCAGCGCCCCGGCCAGAAACGCCATAATATTTTTTCTCGGAACTGCTTTTCCGCTGACGTACTGGCTCACCTGGCTTTTTCCAAGCTTAACGCCCGCCGCCTCTGCGGCCCTGATCAGATCTACCTGTTTCAGCCCGCGCTGCTCCAGCGCTTCATTCAGTCTTTTCGCAAAAGTAGTGTTTTCCACTGTAAAACCTCCTTTTAACTTCAGAAGTTATACTTAATTAAGGTATAATCTTTGCGAAATGTTGGGAAGATGGACGCCCCGGGAAAGCTGCCGCCTCTGAGGTTCCAGGACAAACAAGTCACCTCAGAGGCGGCAGCTTTCCCGGGGCTGACTTAATAATTTCGCAATTGATGAAAATTAAAAGTTCATTTTTTCCCGGTTATTTTACCACGTCAGGTAAAGAAGTTCAATACTTTTTTCGAAAAGTTTATTCTTTGTTTTAAAAGTTCATTTTTATTTTGCCTGCTTTCAGAAAGTTCATTTTTACAAATATTGGCAGCATAGTTTCGCTATGCCGTGACAGAATTGGGGTACAGGGAGTGTTTTTCTCCATTACTCGTCATGCTGCCCACATGCTGTATTAACAATAATTTCCCTTATATGGGCGGACGCATAAACAGAAAAGAGGAATCCAATTACATCATTTCGATTGGATTCCTCCTGGCAAACACCTGGATACCGTTATATATGATTCTGTATGATGATTTTAATACAGTGTCTTTTCGACACATTGTTTGTTTTTTCAACTTTATCGTTGATTTTCGACACTTTTGTTTCTTTTCTCATCATAAGGCATTAAAATAATACAGTCAAAAAATGGGAGAAAGGAGGAGCTATATGGCATTTGCCAACACCTTACGGGAACTGAGAATCTCCCGTAAGATTACGCAGGAGGAGCTGGCCAAATACTTAAATGTATCCCGCCCCACAATAGCCGGATATGAAACGAAGAACAAACAGCCTGATTTTGAGAAACTGAAAAAAATAGCAGCTTTCTTTGATGTCAGTATCGACTATCTGATTACCGGCAACAGTGATTATGATTCCCCAGGATACAAAAAGGGGATGCCACAGATAGATGAAGATCAATTATTCCAGTCTCTGGACACCCAGTTTCACCGGCTTTCCTATCGCTCACAATTAGACCTCGTTGAATATGCGCAGCTGCTTAATATCCGCGATCGCTGCCGGGCAATGGAAAAATAATCATTCCCCGCAAGCTGCGCATCCTGCCGGAGGCTTTTAGCATATAGGAAATGAAGTTTCCGGTATGATGAAAAGCGGTTTCCGGAGCCTACCCGGAAACCGTTTTCTGTTCTTCAAAAGGATATTGTATTCCCCAAATATCCCGGATTTTTTGCAGTGTCTCTGCAATTTCAACGCTCTCATGTAACGGCATCCATGGAGCTTCACCCAAATGCATCTCCAAACACTTTGCCACATAGTCAATCTCAAATTGAAAACCCTCACCCTCATGGCTGCTTTCTGCCGTTTCACCTGACTGCACCGTATCTGCCGGCAGGAGCACTGCTTTCCTTGGTCTCCAAAAATCGCCGTACACCTCGATTCTTCCTTTTGTCCCGAAAACAGTGATCCTGTCCTCTCCCTCAAAAGCTATGGAAAACAGCAGGGAAGCCACGGCATCTCCATACTGAAAAAGAACGCCTCCCGTCCCGTCCACCCCCGAAGGGGCCGGACTCATCAAAGCGGCAATTTTATCCGGCTGCCTCTGAAAAATCATATGAAGATAACTCACCAGATAGACGCCGATGTCAAGCAGGGCACCTCCGCCGGTTCTCTTTTCAAAGAGACGGTCATTTGGATTATAATCTGCAGCAAAAGCGAACATACCGTTTATTCCTTTGAGTTCTCCAATTCTCTTATTCCGGATCCACGATAAAACGGTGCGCGTTACCAGAAAAAAACGCGTCCACATTGCCTCCATGGCAAAAACCTGATTGCATTTCGCGATCTGTTCAAATTCCTTTGCCTGGCTGTAAGAAGGTGTCAGCGGCTTTTCGCAGACAACCGGAATGCTCTTCTGCATCGCTGCTTTTGCCGCCTCAAGATGCATCTGATGGGGAAGCGCAATGTACACCACGTCAAAGGCGCTGCTGTTCAAAAATTCCTCATAATCCGAATAGTATGCTTTGATCTGATATTTTTCACAGAAAGCTTTTCCCCTTTCCGGATTGCGCGCGTAGACTGCGCTTACTTCGGAAGATTCCGTATATCGAAATCCGTCCATAATTCTCTCGCAGATCCTTCCTGCGCCCACCATTCCCCATCGTACTTTCTTTTTCATTTCCTTCTCCTATCCTCAGTTCCGAACCACTCTGCTTTTGTGAAGCATCCGGGCCATTGGTTCTGAACTGTTACGTCTATTTTTTATAAAGCCACGGAGAAACGAGCACCTTCATACTGTCCAGTCCCATACTTACCTTCATCGCTTCATCATAATCCTCAATGTTATAACGATGCGAGAAGAATTTCTTCCACGGGAAATTATCTTTGTTCCGGACCATCATTTCTATCGTAGGTCTGAAACCTGTGATTGCATGTTCAGAAGCCCCGAAAATACGCAGTGATTTCGAACATACCCGGTGCATATTGATCGGTGAGGTTCCGATATCCGCAAAGCTTCCCGGATCAATGTACATTCCGGCCTTGCGCATCATCTCCAGTCCCTCCGGAACTACCTCCGGAAGTCCCACGCACTGTACGCCGATATCTGCTCCCAGGCCATGGGAGTTCTCCATTACAATCGCAATCCGCTCTTCCTCTGTTGTTTCATTTACATTCAGGCAGATGTCTGCGCCAAACTCCTTTGCGAGTTTCAGCCGGTAGTCGGAAACATCCGTTACAATAATCTTACCGGCTCCGAGCATCCGCGCTTTGATTACATGGCCAAGACCAATCGGACCGGCCCCCTGAATCACAACAGTAGCACCAAAGCTCCAGCCCTCGCCTCCAAATGAGGAAAATTCCATTGCCTTATCCAGCGTATAGGTGACTGCCATCATTTCCACAAGACAAGCCATATCGTCGTCCAGCTCATCCGGCAGCTTAAACAGATAAGAGCCCGGCAAAAAAGTCATGTATTCTGCAAATGCCCCGAATAAATGCGGCTCTTCCCTGCAGCTGATACTGTTTCCGTAGTTGATACGTTCCTTACCCTCGCATAAATTGTACCATGACATGTGGCGGCAGTACCAGCACTTTTTGCAGGTCCGCACCGGCCCGAAGGTGACTCTGTCTCCCGGACGGAGAATCTCTCCGTTAAATTCCAGGCTTCTGGCTCCCTCCTCTGAAATCTCTTCAATTACCCCCACGCCCTCATGGCCCTGGATAATCGGAAACGGAACTTCAAATTCAAACTTTGTTCCTGCAAACTGCTTCGTCTGCCCATTATACGTATGCTTGTCTGTCCCGCAAATTCCGGATTGAATGCTTTTCATAATGGCGCCGCCCTCCGGCACCCTGGGATATGGAAACTCTTCAATTCCTACCTTTCCCGGGCCATAAATCACTGCTGCTTTTACGCTTCTGTCTTTTTTCATCCTCCGGCCTCTCCTTCATTTTCATTCTTTTTGCAGTTTTAATGCCAGTCCAGATATTCTTCTGCATTCTCTTTGTCTGCAATGCTGCAATCCGTTGCCGTAAATGCTTCCGGCTGCGTGCCGTTTACGATATACTCATACAGAGCTTCCACACCGGATTCTCCCATTTTACCCGGCTGCTGCGCAAGCGTTGCTGTTATTTTACCATCCAGAATTGCCTGTGATGCTTCCGGCGCGCCGTCGAATCCGATAATCGCAATGTCTTCCACTTTTCCCGCCATCTGCACTGCCTCGCTGACGCCTAACGCAATTTCATCATTTACGCAGTAGATCACCTTCAGATCCGGATATGCGATAATCAGGTTCTCCGCCTGCGACATTGCCTGCGCTCTGTCAGAATAAGACGGAACGGCATCCCCTGCCAGCGTGATATTTTCATGTTTTTCCAGAACCTCCTTACAGCCTCTTAAGCGTTCCTCCTGCGTGAGATTGCCCGGGGTTCCCGTTACCATTGCCACAGAACCGGAATCAATCAGGCTGGCAATATACTCCCCTGCCATCTGTCCGCCCGCATAATTGTCTGTCCCGATAAAGCAGAGCAGCTCTCCTCCCTCAGCGGTGGTATCCAGCGTCACGACCGGAATTCCTGCTTCATTCGCACGTTCAATGGAAGAGACAATTTCCTTCGTTCCATTCGGAACTACCAAAATACCGTCTACCTGTTTTTCAATCATGCTTTCAAACATATTGATCTGCTGGTCAATATCAGACTCCTGCGGCGGCGCAATCGTCTCCAGTTCTATCCCAAGCTCGTCTGCCTTTTCCTGTGCCTTATCAGCCATGGCAACAAAAAACGGATTGTTCAAAGTCTTTGGAATTAATGCAAACTTCAGTTTCTCTCCGGACGCTGCCCCTTCCGCCTGAGCGCTTAAAGCAAAGCTCCCTGCTACTAATGTCCCTGCCAGTAAAATTCCTGCTGCTTTTTTCATAATCGTTCCTTCCTTTCTCATTTGTTTCACTTTTATTTGTTTTTAACTGTTTTTTGTAGAAGCCACCTTTTTTCTCATCAGATCCATTACCACTGCAATCACAATGATAATTCCCAATACAATCTGCTGCCAGTAAGTGGAAACCCCCAAAAGGACCATTCCATTTTTAATAACGCTCATTACGATGGCTCCCAGGATACTTCCAATCACACCTCCTTCGCCTCCCATAATACTGGTGCCACCGATAATTGTTGCCGCTACAGATTCCATTTCATAGCTCTGGCCCGCAATGGGCTGCGCCGCCCCCAGTCTTGCGATATAAAGGATAGCGCCTATTGCCACACAGATACCTGATACCATATATACAAAGATCAGCGTCCGTTTGGTATTGACTCCGGATAATCTGGCTGCCTCTTTGTTGCTTCCGATTGCGTAGATATATCTGCCCATCGCCGTGCGGGACAAAATAATATAACCAATTATTGCCACAATCACAAATATGTACACAGACAGCGGAATCGATAAAAAGGAGCCCGTACCAATGAACCGGAACGGCGCATACTTCGTTTCAACCGACGCTGCATCCGTAATCAGCAGAGCGGCTCCTCTGAGTGCATTCATCATTCCCAGCGTCATAATAAACGGCGGAATACTGATGTATGCGATCATAACTCCATTTACAAAGCCGCTGAGCGCGCCTGCCAGCAGGCCTGCCAGAATAGCAAGTATCATGCTGCCTTCCCCGTTTTTTAATACCACGCTCACAGCGATACATACGATCGGAAGCAGGGAACCCTGCGACAGATCAATGCCTCCCGTAATAATGACAAAGGTCATCCCCACTGCCATGACCGCATAAACAGATACCTGACGCAAAATATTGGAGATATTGCTTGCGGAAAGAAACTGCGGAGACAAAACAGATAATAATGCTACAAAAAACACAAGTGGAATAAATGCAGACAGCCACTCCCGCCCGCCTTTGTTTTTTACTGATTTCAGATTCTTATTCATGACTCTCCTCCTAATGCGTAATGCATAATCTTTTCCTGTGTTGCCTCTTCGCTGGTAAGAGTTCCGGTGATCCTTCCCTCATGCATGACCATAATGTGGTCACAGACGCCTATGATTTCCGGCAGTTCTGACGATATTACAAGGATCGCCGCCCCCTGTCCGGCCAGATCATTGATAATTTTATACATCTCATTCTTGGCTCCGATATCAATGCCTCTGGTCGGCTCATCAAAAATATAAACCTCTGACTGCGCGCAGAGCCATTTGGCAAACACAACCTTCTGCTGGTTTCCTCCGCTCAGAAATTTGATGGTCCGTTCAATATCCGGAGTCTTTATGTTCAGCTTTTCCCGGTACGCTTCAACCGTGCGCCTCTCTGCCTTCCTCTGCACCAGGCCAAAGCGCAGAAAGCTTCCAACCGACGGCAGCGTAAGATTGTCCTTCACACTTTTGTTTAAAATCAGTCCTTCTTCTTTCCTGTTTTCCGGAAGATATCCGATTTTACATGCAATCGCATCCATAGGCGATGAAATCTGCAATTTCCTTCCATTGACGAAGATTTCCCCGCTCTGTCTTGGAATCGCCCCAAAAATTGCTTTTGCCACTGTAGTTCTCCCGGAGCCGACCAGCCCGGCCAGCCCTACCACCTCGCCCCGCCGGATGCGAAACGAAATGTCGTATATCATCTTTGGAATGGTAAGATTTTTCACCTCCAAAACGGTTTCTCCGATCTCACAGTCTCTCTTTGGAAACTGCTCCGACAAATCCCGCCCCACCATCATACTGATAATTTCTTCTATCCGAATCCGGGAGATATCCTCAATACTGCCAACATACCTGCCGTCTCTGAAAACGGTTCCGCTGTCCCCGATCTGTTTGATTTCATCCATTCTGTGGGAAATAAAGATAAAGGTAATTCCTTTTTCCTTCATTCTCCTGATAATTTCAAAAAGATTATCAATCTCATTGTCAGACAATGCCGACGTAGGTTCATCCAGAATCACAAGGCGCGGCTGCTGGGAAAAAATCTTAACAATTTCTACGATCTGCTGCTGCGCCACCGACAGGCTGGAAACTCTGGTTCTCGGCTCAATATCAATCCCCAGTTCATTTGTCCATCTTCTGCATTCTTCATACGTCTTTTTCCAGTCAATCAACCCGCTTTTCCCACGAATTTCTCTGGACAGAAAAATATTTTCCGCTACGCTTAAATGTGGGATCAGGCTGTTTTCCTGAAACACTGTCCCGATACCGAGTCTCCTGGAATCCAGAATGCCCTCCGGATGAATCTCTTTTCCTTCAAAAAGTATTCTCCCTTTGTCTGCCTGATACACTCCTGTCAAAATTTTGATCAGAGTGGATTTCCCCGCTCCGTTTTCACCAAACAGTACATGGACGTCCCCTTTTTTTATCTCAAAAGTAATATCATCCAGGGCCTTTACGCCGGGAAATTCTTTTGTAATACCTTCAAATTTGAGCAATACTTCCTTGTCCATATGTATCTCCCCTCCTGTCAAGTCTTTCGGACCACCAGTTCCGGCACCAGTGTAATATGGCTGATATAACGGTATTCATAATTATGTGAAATACGTTCCAGCAGGATTTTTCCGCCCTGCGCCCCAATCTCATATTTTGCCTGAGATATCGTGGTAAGCGGATAATCCAAAAACTGCAGGATTTCGATATTATCATATCCGACAATCCCGACTTCCTCCGGTATCTGCAGCTTTGCCTCCCTGGCTCCTGCCAGAACTCCAATCGCCACATTGTCGGAAGAACAGAAAAATCCTTTTTTTCCAGGATACAATTTATGAATCTGCCAGAACCTCTGGTATCCGTCCTCCATTGTCAGATTATCCCAGTAAATATAAGCCGGATTGTAAGGGATTCCGTTTTTCTTCAGGGAAGAGCAGTATCCGTCCCTTCTTTCTGCGGCAATGCTGATCTGCCGCGGGCCGCTTAAAAAGAAAATGTCCTTCTTTCCCTGGCGCGCCAGATATTCCGTTGCCAGGGTGGCTCCCTTAAAATCATTTGTAATCGTATAGCTGTAACGCTCCCGGTACGCGCTGCTGCATCTCGATACAAAAACAACCGGCACCTTTAATTTTTCGTAATTTTCTTCATTCACCGGCGCAGCCAGAATACCGGCCACCTGCAGGCTCTGAAAAGCTTCTATCTGTTTTTGCTCCAATGCTTCCTGCTCGTTTGTATTTCCCACAATGACCGCATACCCCTCCCGGCTCGCAATATCCTGCACGCCTTTCAGCAATTCCGCATAATACAGGTTCGAGCTGTCCGGAACGATCAGCCCGATAACCTTCGTATTTTCCGTTCTCAGGGAACGCGCAATCTGATTCGGAGAATATCCAATCTCACGTGCGATCTGTAATATTTTCTCCCTCGTATCCGCAGATATTTCATTGCTGTTGTTAAATACCTTAGAAACAGTAGAAATTGAAACCCCGGCCTTTGTCGCCACATCTTTAATTGTTATTTTTTCCAACGCTTTTCGTCTCCACTATTTGCGAAATCGTTTTCGTGTTTCTATGTTCCATATCGTAACATATATCGTGTCTATTCGCAACATATTTTTCAAAACAGACTACTTTTTCGTGATTTTTATCAAACTTTCACGCCTGATTTTTGATAAAATCCACAATTATCCGGTTTTATTCCTTAATCGTTTTCGTTCCCCAAAGACACCTTTTAGAAAAGACAAAGTTTTTCAGTACAACAAAAAGAACAGGCGTCTACCAAACTTACATTTGATAAACGCCTGCTCTTCTTGTTGTTAAGACTATATTTTATGGTCATCGTAGTGGATGCCTGGCATACCATAGAAAAAACGAGGGCCGTTAAGTCTCCGTTTTTCTAAAATACTCTTATTTACTCCGCAAGACGATAATGCGTATTTCTGCTTTTTCCACGTCTTTTCTTGTGAAGATCTCTTGTTTTTTTGCTAATGCAATTACTGCATCTTCCTCCACGCTGTTTCCCGGCGGGACGGCATCCATTTTTTCTTGCTCTGCATGTACGTTCAGATTTGGAAGAATGATCTTAAAAGCATTGTCAGAAGTTTCAATTTTAGGTTCCTTTCCGGTTCCTGCATAAGCCTCCATAATCTTTAATATTCCTGTTCCATAGGCTTCAATCAGTTCCAGACGGTAGAATACATTCGCCAGCTTTACATTCCGGCACACGGAAATACCCATCATGACGTCCTTTAAGGTTACTCTACTTACAAGCCCCCAATCGAAGTAAATTCAATCAGGTTCTTAATAAATCACTGGATCGCCTCCTAAAAAGATTCTGCCCACATTCTAACCATTCTAACCACTTTTGTCTATTAGTGGTTAGAAAAATGGTTAGAATAGACATCCATTTGCATCCTCTTCTCTTTTCCCTGGAGCTGGACACTAAAATCGTCAGGAAGCGTCAGCCTCCTCATATCCGATTGTTAAGCTTCACGAAAACCCACAAGTCTCTGTATCAAATTTATTCTGTATAAACAGACCCGCCGATATACCAGTCCGTTCCGTCCAACTGTTCTGTGTAAGTGTTTTCAAAAGAAAGACCTGTTTCTGAAACTGTATTATCTGCGTAGCTCATTCGCAGAATAATATTTTCAAGTGTAATATCCTGCTCTGCCACGCCGTTTACTGCCAGCCAGTGCTGCACATTTACAATGTCCTGATTTGACTGAACCGGGAAATATCTGTCATATTTGCCTGCAATGCAGATCAGCGGCATTCCGACCTTTTCCAGATCCGCCCACTGCTCGTCTGTCGCATCAGTAGCAAAAAACTGCGGTGACGGAGCAATTACCGCAAACATGGATGTAAAATTGTAAGCAGATGCCTGCGCTGCCCTTCCTCCTCCTGAAAAACCGGACGCATGTACCCGGCTTTCATCTACCGGATAATTTTCTTTCACAAATTCCCAGATTCTTTCTACCTCTTTCATCATAATGTCAGAAATATACACTTATTTCTATTGTTTTCTCTTTATTTCCAATAAAAAGTCAGAGGAGGCTGTACTTGCAATAAGTCACAGCCTCCCCTGTTGGGAACTATTTATTCCTGCGGGCAATGAGCCAGGCGGACATACCTGTATGTCCATTAAGTCACTGCCCCTTTTCACAGCCCGTTTGAGCCACATCATGTTAAAACTGCGCATACACAAACTTCGGCGCACTGGACAGATTCGCCAGCATAAAGTACAGATAAAGCGTCATCATCAGCACGTAGAACCCGCACACGCTGCACAGAAACTGCAGCCCCGGACGTTCCTTAATCTTCCTGATAGAATTGATAAAGGCTTTCACAGACCATCACCCATCCTTTCTTTCCGATATGAACCCGGTCCTTAAAGAAATATTTTGTATATTCCTCACCGGAAAAATCGGCAACCTGCGCGCCGTATTCCGCAGCTACGCCAAGTACCTTTTCATAATAGCCCTCCCGGGCTGTTTTCGGGAAACCAGTAAAATCATAATAATAACCATTCACCGGAAGAATCACCAGCATCGGCGTAATCTCAAGTTCCCGGCACACCTGAAGGAAGCAGCGCAGATCATCATATTCCGGAGAATTCTGATAACCGTTTACCGCATCTTTGTCCTTATCCTTTTTCTCATCCAGATACGGCTGTATCAGTTTGTAGCTTGCAGCATCCATGAAAAACTCATTCTGGTTCTCTTTTTCACCTGCTGCCACCGCCTGTTCCAGAAGGGCTTCCCAGTCCGGAGCAACATCCTCCGATGCCAGGCCGTCGCCTTTCTCAATCCCTGCTGCCGTCACCTTTGTACTGATCGAAAAAAGCTCCTTTTCATACAGAAAGCTCTCCCAGATCGTTTCCTGCAGATCTTCCAGGACATTGCCCTCTTTCTTCCACAATACTTTCTCATGCAGATCCACATGGTCCAGGGTTTTCTGATCCACACTGCCAATCAGTTTATGCGTACGCTCAGAGATATATTCTTTCGTCTCCTCGCTCAGCTTCTCGTTTTCCAGCATTCCTGCATATAAGGTTTCTGAAAAACGGGAGGTATACGCCTGGTCAACCACGCCGGTCTTTCGGAACCACTGTGGAGAAACAATCAGAACGGCTTTTCTCATGCTCATGCTTTCTTCGATCGCTGCCAGCGTAACTGCATGGCTCAGACACTGATAATAGCCTGCACCAATCAGCATGGGATTGAAGCGGTTCCCTGCAAAAACCTCATCTGGGTGATACGGCGTGCCTGCCCCGTGCTGAAACTCGGAAGAACCGAAGACCGGTATACACGCTTCGTTCATATTCTGCGTCAGCGCTGCCCGAGATTTTCCCTTCTCTTCTTCTGACCACATGGAAAACTGCGGATTGTTTACCGACACGCGGTTTCCAATGTAAAAATGGCACCCGAGAACTGTTCCTGCAAAAAGCAAAAGCGCCACCAGAAATGCTTTTACCCGCCGCACTGTTTAGCTCCTCGATTCTACCAGAGCAAGGATCTTCTCCGGTGTGTTAATATCCGCACGTTCTACCTCAGACGGCGAAATTACAATCTCCAACTGCTCCTCCAGCTCCACCAGAAACTCTGCAAACCCCAGAGAATCCATCAATCCGGACTCAAACAGTTCCAGCTCCATATCTTCTTTTACTCCATCATCCTCGCAGATCTCTGCAAGCAGTTCCAAAACTTCTTCTCTCATGATTCTTCTCCTTTTTCATATTTTATAACTGTCCAGAGCAAGCAAACTCTCACATAACAGACAAAATGCAAAACATTCTGGAGGCTGGCTCTGAATAGTTGCTATATTTTTTACCCGATCAGCTCCACCAGTTTTCCGGAAAACAGGAAGAAACCGAACATCACAAGCTGCATGGTCATAAACCAGGATACAGCCTGATACCATTTCTGCGCTTTATGCTTTTTATAAAAAGCTGATTTCTTCTGATAAACCTCAGTGCCGGCCAGAAGTGCGCCGTGATACAGGCCATACAAAATATACGAGACGCTCACGCCGTGCCAAAGGCCCATAATTCCCATATTTACAAAAAAACCGGCACACGCACGCTGCAGTCTGCTTGAAAACCATTTTTTCTTTGCGCTGAACATCACGAACCGCGTAAAGACAAAATCGCGGAACCAGTGGGACAGCGAAATATGCCAGCGATCCCAGAATTCGCGGATGTCTTTGCTGATAAACGGCAGATTGAAATTGTCCGGCAGTTCTATCCCAAGGATATAAGAGCTGCCCACCGCCATCAGGGAATATCCCGCAAAATCAAAAAACAGATACGCCCCATACGCATAAGCATACGCAACCCAGTGGTACCACATATGCCCTGTCTCAAGATATCCCATTGCCTTGTACGCTGCGGCCGCCAGCACCATTTTATATACAGCGCCAAGCAGAAGCTTCCAGCATCCGCGGCCGCACAGCTCCATATATGCTTCCCTCGAAAGCCTCCGCGACCAGTCGCCTCCAAACCTTCTGCTCCGGTCAATCGGCCCGGAGGAAAAGCTTGGGAAAAATACAAGAAATGCCGTCGTCTCTGTGAACGACACTTCCTTAATCACTCCGTCATACAGTTCAATCAGAATCTGAACTACGCGGAAATTCAGGTAGGAAATCCCGATAAATCCGAAAATATTCAGATGAAACAGCGGCGTTACCTTGCACAAAACAAGCGGCAGTAAAGCGAGCAATACCACTGCATGATAAATCCCGGCTTTTCTTCCCTGCCTGCTGCGAACCCGCGCATACCCAAAAATCAGCAGCATCGACCAGCCATAAAAGAGCAGAAGATAAAAAAGGGATTCCGGTTTTCCTCCGAAAATAAGCGCTGCGAAAATCAGCGAAACAACGAACCCGTATTTTCCAAGCGGTTTTTCCATCCACCCAAGCACTGCTGCTACCAGAAGCACTGCTGCCAGGAGCAGGAAAAACGGAAGTCCTTCATAATAACTCATCCGACTGTTCCTCCGCTTTTCTGAACTTCACTGTTCTTCGCCGATACCGCCTTGTCTGTTTGCACACACGAAGTTTTGCGTCCGAAGCGCCCTCCTGTGCAAGCCGTTTCCGGTCCACCTTACCATTATTTGTCATCGGCAGCTCATCCACAAATACAATTTTCTTCGGTATCATGTAATCCGGCAGGAACTGTTTCAGATCACTAAGACTTCCAAACACTCCTGACTGAAACGTCTGACTCAAA